>NZ_JBLXHU010000009.1:0-108204 GCF_048259285.1 Bizionia sp.
AACGTCATTTTGGCGATAATTTCTTTTAGCATTTTCGCCAAAATAACTTTCGAAGTTATTTCGTCGCTGGCTTATAATCTTTTCCATCCAACGTCATTTTGGCGATAATTTCTCGCAAAATTTCAGATGTACCACCTCCAATTGGTCCTAATCGGCTATCTCGTAATAATCGTGCCATAGGATATTCTTCCATATAACCATAACCACCTAAAAATTGAAGACACTGGTATATCACCTCATCGGCCATTTTGGTAGATTGCAATTTGGAAATCGTTGCTTCTTTAACCACATATTCACCTTTATTCATTCTGTAGGCAATAGAGTAGTTAAATTCTTTACATACAATCATACTTGCGTATGCATCTGAAAAGGCATGACGTAAGGCTTGGAATTTATTTATACTCTTTCCAAAGGCGTAACGTTCACTCATATATTTCTTGGCATAATTTAAAGCAAATTCAGCGCGAGCATGTGAGTTTACGCCCATAATTAAACGCTCAAATGCAAAATGTTGCATGATATATGGAAACCCTTTATTCTCTTCACCCATTAAATTTTCAGCAGGAATGGTCACGTTATCAAAAGCAATTTCGGCAGTATCACTTGCTCGCCATCCTAATTTATCTAATTTGGTTGCAGAAATACCAGGTGTATCTCTATCCATAATAAACATACTAATTCCCTTGTTTCCTAACTCCGGATTTGTTTTAGCGGCAACTACTAAATAATCGCTATAAACCCCATTTGTAATAAATGTTTTGGATCCGTTAAGGACATAAGTGTCACCTTTCTTTTCAGCCGTTGTGCGCATTCCTGCCACATCACTACCACCAAAAGGTTCGGTTACACAAAGGCAACCAATCATATCACCAGAAATACTTGCTGTTAAATATTTTTCCTTAATAGCATCACTTCCTTCAGCATTTACGTGTGTCATTGCCAAATAAGCATGCGCCCACATATTGGCTGCAAAACCGCCAGAATTAACTTTTTGCAGTTCTTCAAGAAAAATGATTGTATAAAATAAGTCTAAATCTAATCCGCCATACGCTTCCGGATAATTAACACCAAAGAAGCCCATATCCCCGAATTTTTTCCAAATAAAACGCTCAACAGTTCCGTCTTTCTCCCATTTTTCAATATGTGGAACTACCTCTTTCTGTAAAAAATCTTTTAAGCTCTGTCTAAACAAGTTATGCTCTTCGGTGAAGTACATAGTATTCATAAATTTTGGTTTTTTGTATAATTATTCGAGTGTCAAATATAACGTAATTATCTCAATCTTGTTTACAGGGAAGTCTTTAACTTTCGTTAAATCGGTTAATGATTTAAAGCCATCCAGAAGAATTCGTTGCTCTATAATGTTGTGCGCCACTTCATAATCTATATATGGAATGGTAACCAACTCATCTCGCGTAGCTGTGTTTACATTGAAACGCGCAATGGGTTTTGGTGTTTTTACAGTGAATTGTTCTTGAATGCGTTCAATGACCTCAGCAGACAAGCCATACACTTGCGTTAGTTCTACATCAGCAATAAATTGACCGCCTATTTTTTCGCGATAGGAAACTATGCGCTCGGATAAGGCATCACCAATACCATAAATACGTTTTAATTGAGAAGCTGTTGCTTGGTTTAAATCAATTTTCTGCCCAAATGTTTTGGGTTTGCTATTGTAGTTATTAGAATTGAAAGGTTTCGGTTTCGGATTTGTAACCCATTCTGGAAATTTAAAATTTGGTGATAAAACGACTAAAAGCGAATCAGACACTTTGGTTACTTGCTGAAATTCTGATGCCGAATTCACCCATTTTTCCGATGCTCTAAATTTATGAAGTCTATCTATTTCTTCATTGCTCATGCCTAAAGTATAGCCTTTATAGTCGGTTATATAATTAGGGTTGAAAGGAAATATTTTGAATTTAGAATTTTCAATCTGAACCAATTTTAAAGAATCAATTTCCTGCTGGAGTTCGGTATTGATGAGCGCATCATGGTTGTTGCCATCTAATGTTTTATTATAATAGTGAAACAAAACTTGAAGAATCACCATGATAGCGATTAACAAAAAAATCCCATTTCGCTGTTTTTTAGTAAACGTGAAATGGGATTTCATAATGATTAATTTAGAAGTTTATTTCTTATCCAACCTTTTATATAATTGGTTAGTTTTTAGTTTCTGTATGTATTCGTTTAAATCGAATTTCACCTCACTAGACATAATGTAAAGACCAATTATGTTTGGAAACGACATGGCTAAAATCATCATATCTGAAAAGTCAAGAACAGCTCCTAAACTAACGGATGCTCCAATAACTACAAATACTAAAAATAACATTTTATATATAAATTCAATTTTCTTACTCTTACCAAATAAGTATGTCCAAGCTCTCATTCCATAATAAGACCATGATATCATAGTTGAAAATGCAAATAAGAATACCGCTACCGCTAACACATATGGGAACCAAGATATTTGACTACCAAAAGCATCAGATGTTAATTGCGCACCAGCCATACCTTCTACTTCATGCATACCAGTAAAAATTAATACTAAAGCCGTTAATGTACACACAACAACGGTATCAATAAATGGTTCTAATAAGGCCACAAAACCTTCCGATGGTGGATTGTTTGTTTTAGCTGTACTATGAGCAATAGCTGCAGAACCTACACCTGCTTCATTGGAAAATGCGGCACGTTGGAAACCAACTATTAATACACCAATAACGCCACCTTTAAGAGCTGAAGGGCTAAAAGCACCTTCATAAATAGCCGTAAAAGCTGGGCCAATATTTTGAATATTCATAATAATAACGGCAAGGGCAGCAACCACATAAATACTAGCCATTACAGGAACTACTCTACCTGTTACTTTGGCAATACTGTTAATACCTCCAATGATAACAACTCCTACTAAAATTGCGGTTATAACACCAAAATAGAACCCGTTACCTTCTAACATAGGAAACTGACCTGCTAACTGCTCAAAAGATTGATTGGCTTGAAACATATTACCACCTCCAAAAGAAGCACCAACTGCTAAAACGGCAAACATACCTGCAAGCACTTTTCCAAATCCTTTCATGTTACGCTTTTCAAGCCCGTAACGTAGGTAATTCATGGGGCCACCAAACACACGACCATCAGGCAGAATATCACGATATTTAACACCTAAAGTACACTCTACAAATTTTGTTGACATCCCTAATAATCCACAAACAATCATCCAGAAAGTTGCGCCTGCTCCTCCCAAGGATACCGCTACGGCTACACCAGCAATATTTCCTAATCCAACAGTACCTGAAACGGCTGTTGCCAAAGCTTGAAAGTGTGTAACTTGTCCAGGTGCATCTGGATCGTCATATTTTCCACGTGCTAAATCAATAGCATGTCCAAATCCACGGATATTAATAAAGCCCATTCTAATTGTAAAGAATAACGCCCCCAATACTAACCAAATTACAATAAATGAAATAGGTTTTGTTAGTGGGTCACCATTTGGATGGGTTAAAACAACTGGCTTATCATAAGTTACTTGTGCGAAATTATGAGCACCTTGTTCAATTACGTGTTGCGCATTATCTGAATTAAAAATAACGTTTCCTTCTGCGGTTAAATGCTTTAATTTTCCTTTTGCTGATGAGTTTACCGTAATATCATTTCCAGCCATATCCTGAATAACGGCAATTGGCTCATCTTTAAGGACATTTTCACCATCGCCTTTAAGCCAAGACTTAAGTGTATATTTATTTTGAACTTCGTTCGTCCAATTTGGAATACCTATTTGCTTGCTGTCTGCATAGACAACTGGATCATAAATTCCTATTGCAGCAAAAGGATCCCAAAAAAGCACCGAACCTAGCGCACTAACTGCCGGTGTCATGGTACCATTAAAAACCTCTGTAATTGCTTCCGTTTCTACCGTATAAACCACGGTCTTACTATTTCCTGCAACATCTGTAACAACAACTGAATACGGAACTCCTTCCGTAAGCCCAATAGCTCTATTAGAAGTTAGTGGTGTACTTTGATTACTCCAGCGATAGGTATAAGGCTCTACTCCACCTTTAACCGTAATTGTTACAACACCATCGTTAATTGTGGATGAAGGGTTTGAGACTTGCCCTTCTATTTCAAAATTTTGCGCAAACGCTATTATGGGCAGAATTGCAGTAAAAATTGAAAGAAGAATTTTCTTCATAAGATTTTTTATTAGTTAGTTTTTTATAAATTAGTAGGACAAGATGCTAAAAAAAAATGAGTTTTTAAAACATCTGTTGTTAAAAACAAAATTTGATTAACGGATGTTGTAAACTGAATTAAGCTTCATTATCTGTTCTGGCCTTCCAAGAACGATAACTTTAGAATTAGGCATTAGGCGTTGTTCGGCTTCTGGATTAATAATATAATCGCCATTTTCATCTTTATAACCTATAACATTACAACCTGTTTTTTGGCGTAAATCCAAATCGCGAATGGTACGAATTTCCGTTGTATCATAGAATTTACTCACCGCAATTTCTTCAATATTAATATTGGATTTCCCCACAATAGATAAGTTATCAATAAACTCAATTAAATCGGGAACAACCACCAAAGATGCCATGTGATCTCCACCTATTTTATCTGGCAAAATAACATTATTAGCACCAGCTAGTTTCAACTTGTTGTAAGACGTTTCTTGAGATGCACGACTAATAATTTTCATATCCTGATTTATTTGCCGAGCAGATAATACCACAAATAGGTTATCCGCATCATTAGGCAATGCAGAAATTAACGTCGTAGCCTTCTCAATTCCTGCTTGTAAAAGAATCTCGTCTTCATTGGCATTTCCATGAACAAATGGCACCATTTCACTTTGGAATTTTTCAATAACCTCTTTATCCCGTTCAATTACCACAAAAGGTTTTTTATAAGCCATTAGTTTATGTGCAGCTTGTTTGCCGTTTCTGCCATAGCCACAAATAATAATATGACCAGAAAGATTATCAATCTTTTTTTGCATTTTCTTTTGTTTTAAATCTTCAAAATTATTTTTACTCAAAATATATTCGGTAATCACACTAATAGCATAACCAACAATAATAACACTAGTAAGAATTAAAAAAATAGTGAATATTTTAGAAGCATCATCCAAAGGGCGGACTTCGCCAAAGCCTACCGTTGTAACGGTTATTACTGTCATATAAAGCGCGTCTACCCAGCGGTAACCGGACATAATCATAAACCCTATAACGCCAACTAAAAGCAATAAAATTAACAAGACAATTGCTATTATTATTTTAGAACGAAAAAGATTTAAAACGAAGTTTCTCATACTTATAAATCAAACACTGATGAGCGCTTTGTGAATAATAAGTCTTTTATTCGCATCCAAAAAGCAATAAACAAATAGAGGGCAAAACCAAAGCCTAATGTCACAAAGGTGAGATACATAAATGAGGTTCTTACAACCTTGGCACGAATACCCATGCGGTCAGCTATACGCTGGCAAACGTAATAACCACGCTTTTGAAAATAAAGTAAGGCATTATAAAAAAAATTCATATTGCAATGTAATAATTTATTTGCTTATTAAGCGATTTCCAATAGCGCATTGTAAACATTTATTTGGATTGCAATACTGCATCTTCAGCTGTAATAACGGTTGTGAAACATTGGCGTAATTAGGCATTGGTTTCAATTGGTTAAACTTATTTACAATGGTATTGTTTTCGGAAGGAATATGTGCCATAAGTTCTAGTAGTTCTGAAATTACATCTGTTCCTTGTTTTTTATTGTAGGCAAATTTTAAAGGCACAACCGTATTTATAATTAATAGGTGAATAAAATTTTTAGTCAAAATCTTTTTTGATGGTTTGGAAGTCGTTTGAAACGTAAAATGTGTTCTCCAAAACTCAGAACAGCCCACTTGAAAAAGCTTATAAATTTGCTCAAGGGTTTTACAATCCATTATTTTTGAAAACAATGCGTCATTTTCAGTATATAAGACGGCCAATTGTGATAAGCGTATGGTTGGAAAATTAGGAGGCCGTAACTTAAAAAACTGCGGTTGTGTTACCAAACTATTATCCAATTGAAATTTGTTTTTCAAAAATTTATAATGCGCCTTCAATTGCAGCTCATAAGGCTCATTACTTTCTGAACTTAATAATCCGGCCTGACCTAAAAATAAGGCTTCCAGCTCTTCAGGTTTATTTTGAAGTTTTCTAATGATAGCAAAATCTATAGATTGTGCCATGCTTAAAAACGCATCACCATTAATATTAAGACCAAAGTTTTTAGCGAGCATGGCAAACAAAACGGCTTCCCAATTGTTTTTTGATTTTTTCAATAAATGCGTAATTGCAACGGACTTCTGCTCTAAACGTTCTATATATAAGCGTTCCAACCAATTTTGCAATAAAAATTCTGGTGTATCACTAAATTCATTTTCGCAATTTATCCATGATTGTTTTTTAGAGAAGAGTTCATGGTAATTATTAAGTAATTTTTTATCCACATGATGCTTCAGTTCCAATGTTGGAATTACGGTATTATCTTTTCTGAAAACATCGGTATCGTGTTCCCAAACCACATGAAGTATCACGTTTTGATACGCAGGATCTTTTTCATGATGATGCACATACCAATCGCTAGATTTAATATGAATTTCTACATTTCCTGCCCAAAGCTGATTATCAACTTTAAGTTGCGCTGCAAAAAAATCAGGGCCAGAAAGCTGATTGTGCTGTCCTGAATTTACCACAGTAATAAGCTGCTCTTGAGTTGTTTTCAAATTCAAAAGCTGAAACTTTTTAAACTGCCATAAATAATGTAAAAACGCTTCTTGCATCCTTCTAATTTACATATTTTAAACTAATTATGGTGCTGTGTTGCGAGTTTCGTATTTTTACAAAAACTAAAAATAAGCGGAAACTAACTATTTACATGAAATATCTTGCTTTTATAACCGTAATCCTTTTAACACAAACACCTATGACACTTTATAAATTTAATACAGATAGTAAACAAACCGATTGGTATATTCTTGATGATGTGGTTATGGGCGGAAAATCTAATGGCACGTTTAGTATTAATGAAGCTGGAAATGGTATTTTTAAAGGCGAAATATCATTAGAAAATAATGGCGGTTTTTCTTCTGTTAGACACGATTGTAATGTAAAAAATCACGAAGGTTTTACACGTTTTAGAATCCGAATAAAAGGTGATGGTAATCCCTATCAATTCCGTGTAAAATCCAACAAAAATAACAGACATAGTTATGCAGCCACATTTCAAACCTCTGGAGATTGGGAAACAATAGACATTGCCTTTACTAATATGCCTGCTGTTTTCCGTGGTCGAAATTTAGACATGCCCAATTTCCCTGGTAAAAATATGAAAGAAATTGGTTTTTTAATCGGTACTAAAAACCCGCAAAAATTCCAATTAGAAATAGAGAGTATTGTGTTAGTAAAGTAAAATTTCATCTGAACTTTTTAGTATCTTCGAATTCATGAATACAATAGAAATCCGACAGGTAAATGTAGTGCAATATATCAATCCATTGCGCGAAGGTGGTTCGCTTCCAGCCATAGTAAAAGCGGATGATGGCTTCCTGTATGTCTTAAAGTTTAGAGGTGCTGGTCAAGGCAAAAAAGCATTAATTGCCGAACTTATTGGTGGCGAAATTGCACGCGCTATCGGTTTACATGTGCCTGAATTGGTGTTCATGAATCTAGACGACTCCTTCAGCAAAACCGAACCTGATGAGGAAATTCAAGATTTACTCAAATTTAGTGTGGGTTTAAATCTCGGACTTCACTATTTATCTAGTGCTATTACTTTTGATCCGTTAGTAACCCATATTGATTCTTTAACGGCTTCCAAAATAGTTTTAATGGATAGCATCATTAGTAATATTGACCGAACCGCTAAAAACACCAACCTTTTAAGTTGGAATAAAGAATTATGGGTTATTGATAATGGTGCTAGTTTTTATTTTCACCATAATTGGCAAACATGGGAAAACCATTTAACGAGAACGTTTCCACTTATTAAAGATCATGTATTACTAGAGTTTGCCAAAAATTTAAATGAAGCTTCTCAACACATTACAACACAACTTAACACGGAGAAAATTGAAGAAATTATTTCATTAATCCCAGAAGACTGGCTTGAAAGTGACGCAGATGCGTTTTCTCCAAACGACATGAGAGCAGCTTATACCACCTATTTAAAGGCCAAACTTGCCATGATTGATAAACTCGTTAAAGAAGCTGAAGATGCCAGATAACGTTACTTTTGAATATGCCATTATAAGATTGGTTCCTAAAGTTGAACGGGAGGAATTCTTTAATATAGGTGTGATCCTTTTTTCGAAGCGGAAAAAATTTCTAGGCATGAAGTATTATATAAATCCTAAAAAACTAGCCGCATATTCAAGCGACATAGATAAAGCTGAAATTGAGAGCTATTTAAAAGTCTGGGAGTCCGTTTGCCAAGGTAATCCTTCAGGAGGCGTTATTGAAAAAATGGAAGTTTCTGATAGATTCCGATGGTTGGCAGCTTCCAAAAGCACCATTCTTCAATGCTCCAAAACACATTCAGGACTCTGTACAAATCCAAAAGAGACCTTGGAAGGCCTCTTTGAATTGTTTGTATTGTAAAATTCGTTCTTAATTCTTAATCAACTTTTTTGTTGAAGTTTGACCATTTTGGTTAATAATCTTTAAAAGATAAATACCGCGTGTTAAGGTTGGCGCAAAATTTTCAAAATTACGAGTCTTTGAAGAAACATGAACCCTTTTTCCCAATATGTTATAAACCTCAATCGTTTTTATTGGAGTTACTGTATCTAAATTAATCGTGTTTGTGAACGGATTAGGATAAATTTTTACTCCTTGACTTTCTATATCTGCAGTTAATAATAAAAAGGATGCATAAACATAATCTGTAATTGAAACAACGGTGGAATAACTATCTAATTCTTGCTTAAGCAAATTAGCATCACAATTACATACCAATTCATATTGTTCATAGGAAGTTCCAACATTTACATTCTCATAAAGACGCACATTATAATCAGAAAATATTTGATTTAATCCTCCATCATTTGTAACGGCTATTTCATTGGAGTATGACACAAAACTGCCGACATTATTGTCTACTAGATTTAGAACTAAACCATTAGACAAAACATCCCCAGAAAATATATCAACGTAGTTTATTACTGAATTATAATTTGTTAAGTCTTGCAAAAACTGCTCCACGTCACAGTCTTCACAACTTACAACACCTAATTTATCCATCATGGTTTCATTTGTATAACCATAGACCATTTCATAAGACGTAACGTTATAATTTTGAAATATTAGATTTAAACCTGCATCATTGGATTCGTTTGAATACTGTCCTCCAACCGTTAATGAATACCCAACATTTTCATCCACCAACTCAATCTGAATCTGATGTTGTTGCGCATAAGTAGAAATGTTAATAAAAATAAATATAAAAAAGTAAATATGTTTCATACAAATAGATCTAGCACTTTAAAGGTACAAAAAATAACTTTTAGGACTTAATCTTCCAAAAGGTTAATTGAAACCTTATTCAACATAACCCATTTTCTCCATCCATTCGTTGTTAAACATTTTTCCAACATAACGACTTCCGTGATCGTGGAATAAAACAACAACTACATCATCTTTTGTAAAATGCTCTTTAAGCTGTAACAAGCCTTTTATTGCTGCTCCCGCAGAATTCCCTAAAAACATGCCTTCTTCCTTGGCTAATTTCTGGGTATATATAGCCGCGTCTTTATCCGTAACTTTGGTAAAACCATCTATAATACTGAAATCCACATTTTCTGGTAAAATATCTTCACCAATACCTTCGGTTACATATGGATAAATTTCCTTCTCGTCAAAAATTCCTGTTTCATGGTATTTTTTAAAGACACTTCCATACGTATCAATTCCCCAAATTTTTACATTCGGGTTTTGTTCTTTTAAATACTTACCAACGCCAGAAATAGTTCCGCCTGTTCCTACACCAACAACAAAATGCGTGATTTTTCCATCGGTTTGTTTCCAAATTTCTGGACCTGTGCTTTCGTAATGTGCTTTGGCATTACTTGGGTTATCATATTGATTAACATACCAAGAATTTGGTGTTTCTTCACCCAATCGTTTGGAAACAGAATAATAACTTCTTGGGTCATCTGGCTCCACATCTGTTGGACACACAACTACTTCCGCTCCAACAGCGCGAAGAATATCCATTTTTTCTTTAGACTGCTTATCTGAAATCACAAAAATACATTTGTAACCTTTTACAATAGCAGCTAAAGCTAATCCCATACCTGTGTTTCCTGACGTTCCTTCAATAATCGTTCCACCTGGTTTTAAACGTCCGTCTGCTTCCGCATCCTCAATCATGGTTAAAGCCATACGATCTTTAACAGAGTTTCCGGGATTAAAAGTTTCGTATTTAGATAATACCAAACATGGTAAATCTGCTGTTAGTTTATTTAATTTTACCATGGGTGTATTACCAATGGTTCCTAGTATATTTTCTACGTAATCCATATATGAGTTTTTAAGATAATCGTTCGCACTAAACAATAGCGAGTACCTTTTTACATGTGTTCTTAAATTAGAATTGCAAAGGTATGATTTTGATAGGAAAGCACGAAAGGTTTTTTGATAGGGAGTTTTTGCATGGAGATTTGTGGAGAAACGTGGAGATTCATAAAGAGTTTACGTCGAAACTACTTAATGGTAACATGATAAACTGCAACTATGACTGAAAACTGTAAACTGCGATTGAGTACCGCAAACTGTAATCTGAACATTACTCAAACCGAATAGCTTTAACTGGCGAAATTTTTGTGATGATATAAGAAGGAATCAACAACATTAGTAAACACAGAATAAACGTACCAATATTTAAAGCGGCAATATAGGTGATGCTTAAATAAACAGGTGCTTCACTTACGTAGTACACATTTGGGTCTAAAGGGAAAATTTTAAAATATTTTTGCGCCAATAGAATGCCTAAACCAATGAGGTTTCCCCAGATTAATCCTAAAACTATTAAATAGGATGCGTTGTACAAGAATATTTTTCGGATGGTCCAGTTATTACTTCCCAATGCTTTTAAAATACCAATCATTTGCGTGCGTTCTAAAATTAAAACGAGTAATGCGGTAACCATATTAAATCCCGCTACCAGAACCATAATGCCAATAATGCCATAAATGTTTTTTACAAAAATACTTATCCACTCAAAAATGGAATCGAATTTTTTCTCCACCGTAACGGTATTAAATTCAGATGGTGTGTTTTGATATACTTGCTCCCGAATAGCATCTAATTGCGAATAATCATCCACAAAAAGCTCAAAATGACCAACGTGATTTTTTTCCCATTTATTAATACGTTGTAAATGTTTGATATGCGAAATGAGATAAGTTTTGTCAAATTCCTGAAATCCGGAATTATAAATACCCACAATTTCATAAGGAATAATGCGTACTTTTTGGTTGAAATCTTTATTTACAAAATAGGTTTGAATGCTATCTCCAACCGTTACATGTAACCGATTGGCGGTGAATTCGGAGATTAAAACATCCTGACTATAGGCATCTGTATATTCTGGAAGTTTCCCTTTAACTAGATATTCTTGAAAATAATCCCATTTATAATCCGTACCAACACCTTTTACAATTATAGCTTCAAAATCGGTTTCGGTTCTAATAATTCCAAATTTTGTTGCCACACCTTGGATATGTTCAACACCTTCAACCGCGTTGAATTCAGGATAAAAATCTTGATCTAATGAAAGTGATCCATCACTCTCTTGCGAATTATTATTGCCAAACTTGGAAATCATTAATTCACCATTAAAAGCAACTACTTTTTCACGAATTTTTTGTTGAAGCCCAATTCCAGTAGCAATGGAAATCATCATGACAATAATACCAATGGCAATTGCAGCGATACCAATTTTTATTATTGGTGCCGAAACGCTACTTTTATACGCTTTACTATCAATAATGCGTTTTGCTATAAAATATTCGAAATTCAAATGATGCAATTACTTTTAAATCGATTCAAAAATACAGTTTTATTATTTGTTATGGTACTGATTTCTTGTGGAAACTTTTCACAAACGGAATCAGTTGAAAAAACAAATATGCTTCAAAATTCAGCACATTCTAATCCTGAAACGAAAAAAGATTTAGTGGTTGGTGCTAATCAAACAGATGCGTATTTACCCTTATTAAAAGGAAAACGAATTGGTATTGTTGCCAATCAGACTTCGGTTATATTTAAAAACTCGGGACATACAAGCTACACGCATTTGGTAGATTCATTAGTCGCATTAAACCTCAATATAAAAAAAGTATTTGCGCCAGAACATGGTTTTCGCGGAACTGCTGATGCTGGCGAAGTAGTTAAAGATGGAATAGACACTAAAACCGGCTTGCCTATAATTTCGCTGTATGGTGACAATAAAAAGCCAAAACCTGAACAATTGGCTGATATTGATTATGTAATTTTTGATATTCAAGATGTTGGTGCCCGTTTTTACACTTACATTTCCTCATTACATTATGTTATGGAAGCTTGTGCAGAACAAAATATTCCACTCTTAATTTTGGACAGACCCAATCCAAACGGTCATTATATAGATGGTCCTGTTTTAGAAATGGCTCATAAAAGTTTTGTTGGCATGCATCCAGTGCCTGTGGTTCATGGTATGACTATTGGCGAATATGCCCAAATGATAAATGGCGAAAAGTGGTTGAAAAACAACGTTAATTGCATACTCACGGTTATTCCTGTAAAAAATTATACGCACCAAACAGCTTATAGTTTACCAATTAAACCATCGCCCAATTTACCGAACGATGTGGCTATAAATCTGTATCCGAGTTTGTGTTTTTTTGAAGGCACCAATGTTAGTGCTGGACGTGGAACAGAAAAACAGTTTCAAATATTTGGGAGTCCTTTTCTAGATAAAGCGATGTTCAATTATAATTTTGAATTTACTCCAAAACCAAATGAAGGTTCTAAATATCCAAAACATGAAGGAAAAGTTTGTTATGGTTTAGATTTAAGTGACGCGCAACAACTAAACCGACTGGATTTAAATTATTTGATTGAAGCCTATCAAGCAACATCGGACAAAGCAACCTTTTTTAATAACTTTTTTATCAAATTAGCAGGAACAGACAGGTTGCAAAAACAAATTGAAAGTAGTCATACCGCCTACGAAATTAAAAAAACCTGGGTTCGTGATTTGCAAACCTATGATAGCATGAGACAAGCATATTTAATTTATAGATAACATACGGCTAATCGTACGGTTTTCCGTTCGGTCTTAAATTCGCGGCTCTGTATTCTGCTCGTGTTTGAATGACATAGCGTTTATCATTACTTAAACGCCTTGGATCAGACAAACTATAAGGAACAAAAATTGTTCCTTCACTTTCACCTTTACTAATTTTAGTGGTTTTGGAAGTCGCTACAGCTTTGTTTTTAGTGGTAAATTTTTTATTCTTTAAAGCCGTTTCGCTTGGCGGATAAAATTGCTTTAATGCTTCATTATTTATTAATTGTCCTTTTGTATCACGAGACGGTTTAATCTGCTTTTCCGATTTGACCAATTCACGAACTTCTGAATCGTTTACTTCAGACGTTTTTAAAACAATGTCCTTATCCATGTTCGTAGTTGTTGCTAATCGTGTATTAGGCGCAGTAAACTCCATGATAGGCAGCAATCTTGCAATTTTAAAAACCACGGTTTTACTGTAAATATAGGTATCATCTTTACCTTCTATAAATAATACAGAAAGTGTATAGTTACCAACCTCTAAAAAACTCAATGGGACGTTTACCTCCTTTTTGTTGCCACCAAGCGGCATAACCTGCACACCCGAATCGCTAATTATTTCAATTTTGGAAAGTGGATATTCACTTTTTAGAAGCAAAGTATCACCTGTTGCATTCAAATTATGAGCCAAACTGGCTGCTTTGGTATTTATGTTTCTTGTTATAGTAGAGTAAATATTACTTTGTGCGAGGGAAACAAAATGGCAACTAGTAACTAAAATCATAAACATCACTATACGTAGTAGTTTCATGACGAATATATTTAAATTAAACAATCTGTTATGGGCTATTAATCAGATATTTAATACTGTAAAAGTATGAGGTCAAGGCAAATACATCAAATATTGAGATGTTTATTCGTTCAGTCTTTATATTTAATAGACTAACAGAAGGTGAATGAAGAAATAATCGACAAACAGACAGTAAGATATGTTGCTGTTATTGTTACAGCTTTAATACTAACAACTTTATTTATAAGAAAGTTTTGTACGCTCAATTCTAGTAAAAGCATCGATTATATAAATAACAAAAACTATTTTTTTAGCGGATTGCGAAACAACGAGTACATGTTTTCCTTTAGATAAATTTTGTAACGGTATCTGAAAAGTTTTAGCATCTATATACAGATCTATTTCACGCTTATATGCCGTATTAATAGAATAAATATGACTAATTTTTGTAGGACTTTGTAATAGTAGGGTATCCTTGGTTGCATTTAATTCGTGCAGTAAGGTGTTTGCATATAAGTTCGTGTTTTTCTCAATTTTAACCATGTAGCTGGTTTGCGAATTGGCAAACTGATTACTGAATAAAAAGGCAAATAGGAAAAAAGGGAAAACGTAAGTGTTCATAAAAATCATTGTGTTTTGTTTATAACCAACACAACGACAGCGCATTAATCTCTCGAGATAAATCTAAACAAACGCCCACAATTATTTATAATCTTGTCTATAAACAGCATAAAAGTCGGATAAAAGCTGTGCTTCTCATATACTTACCTAAACATTTAGTCCTTTCCCGGAATAATAGTCGGTTTTTGATATTTCTTAAAAGGCTGCTTTAATAACTCACCAATTTTACCATTAGCAACTTCGTCTGGAAACACATCTACACCATAAACAATGTTATCCCGATCTAGTTCCATATAGGTTCCAAAGAGTCTATCCCAAATAGAAAATATATTTCCGTAATTAGAATCTGTATAAGGCAGAACATAATGGTGATGGACTTTATGCATATCAGGTGAGACAAACACATAACTCATTAACTTATCAAGCTTTCTAGGCATTCTTATATTAGCATGTGTTAATTGCGTAAAAATGACGGATAAAGATTGGTATAGAAAAACAATAGCTATAGGTGTTCCCACAATAAACACACCCAAAATGGTAAAAGAAAACCGAATGACACTCTCTATGGGATGGTGTCTGTTTCCTGTAGTTGTATCTACATGATGATCGGTGTGATGCACCAAATGAACCATCCAAAGCGGTTTAACTTTATGTTCTACAAAATGTGCTAAATAAGCGCCAAAAAAGTCCAGTAGTAACACTCCCAAAAGCGCATATAAACCTAAAGGCATTTCGGGTAACCAATTAATAATTCCGAAATTATTTGCAGCTACCCAATCCGTGGACTTAAGTAATAAAAAGGCCAATCCAAAATTAATAATGATGGTTGTTAAGGTGAAAAACAAATTTGGCCAAGCGTGCTTCCATTTCTTGTAACTAAACTGAAATAAAGGTAAGGCACCTTCTAAAAACCAAAAAAACATAATACCACCTACTAATAAAATACTTCGGTGTAATGTGGGAATGGTTTCAAAATAAGTGATAATTGCTTCCAAATTCTTTTTTGTTTAAAGATACTAAAAGTTCAATTTATAATTTAATCCGCTTTTTCATTTCCTCCACAATATTAAAAGCTGCAGGGCAGATTTCTACATTTTTCATGGTAAGATTAGCTATTTGTTGAAATTTCTTTCTATCCGTATGTGGGAATTCGCTACAGGCTTTTGGTCTAACCTCATAAATACTGCAATAATTATCGGCACCTAAAAAGGTACAGGGTACAGATTGCAATACATAATCATTATCTTCATCAATCCGTAAAAACTGATCTATAAACGGTTGAGGCTTCATTTTAAAATGCTTTGAAATGCGCTCTACATCTTTATTCGTGAACAATGGACCCGTTGTTTTACAGCAATTAGCGCAATCCAAACAATCTGTACGTTGAAATTCAGCTTCATGAAGTTCTTGCATGATATAATCCAATTGCTTGGGTGGTTTCTTTTTTAATTTTTTAAAGAAATCTTTACTCTCCTTATGCTTATCTTTGGCAAGTTTTGGAAGGCTTTCTATTTTGGCTTTCAGGTTCAAATTTTCTGGTTTGAGATTCAAATCATTACAAAACTAGGAAAACCATCTTAACAATAAACTTTAAATAGCAAACTTTGGAATTAAAAGACATATTCGGAAAAGCATTATTGGATTATCAATCGGGAAAATATACGGAAGATTTAATTACTTCTACAAATATTTCTGAAGACGATGAGTTACCTATTCCTTATTTATTTAGAGCGTTTAAGGACATGCCCATGCTTGAACAGAAAGCTTTACAGTTAGCAAAAGGGAAAATTTTAGATGTTGGGTGTGGTGCAGGGAGTCATAGTTTATATTTACAAGAAGAAGGTTTTTCCGTTAAAGCCATTGATGTTTCGGAAGGTGCTATTGATGTGGCTACAGAACGTGGTGTAAAAAACGCTGAATTAAAAGCCCTTTTAGATGAAACCGAAACTTTTGACACCATTTTATTACTGATGAATGGTACAGGAATATTTCAAGAGTTATCTGAAGTCAGCACCTACTTAAACCATTTAAAATTGTTGTTGAATCCTGGTGGTCAGGTTCTAATAGATTCTTCAGATATAAAATACATGTACGAAGATGAAGATGGCGGTTTATGGATTGATACCCAAGCCAATTATCATGGCGAATTGGACTACTATTTAAGTTATAAAGGTGAAGATGAAATCCCTATGAAATGGTTATACCTAGATTTTGAAACCTTGAATCTTGCGTGCCAAACGGTTGGATTAAAATGTGAGAAGATACTAGATGGTGCGCATTATGATTATTTGGCACGATTATATTACTAGTTCAAGGTTTAAAGTTCAAGGTTTAAAGTTCAGTGCTCTAGGTTCACGGTTTTTGGTTTAAGGTTTTCCCAATTTCAACAATCAACAATCATTAATCTCCAATCCCTACTAATGCCTAAATACTAATAAACTTGAACTCCTCCTAAATAGGTTTGTTCCACTTTAGTTTCAGGAACTTGCTGAATATCAACATTCATAATATCACGATCTAGCATAATAAAATCGGCAAACTTACCTGCTTCTATACTCCCCTTTTCGTTTTCTTCAAAATTAGAATAAGCTGCCCAAATGGTCATACCACGCAAAGTCTCTTCACGTGATAAGGCATTTTCCATTTGAAAACCATCTTTAGGAAATTCCTTTAAATCCTGTCTGGCAACAGCGGCATAAAAGGTTAAAAATGGACTTACTTTTTCCACAGGAAAATCGGTTCCTAGTGCTACTTTCCCGTATGTATCTAATAACTTTTTATAAGCATAAGCACCTTTAATACGTTCAGCTCCTATCCTATCTTCAGCCCAATACATATCGCTAGTTGCATGTGTAGGTTGTATGGATGGCATAATGTCATCAAATTTTTCAAAATCTTCAGGTGAAACAATTTGTGCATGTTCAATACGCCAACGTCTATCATTTTTGCCCTTGAGTGCTTTTTTATAAATATTTAAAACGGCATGATTGGCAGAATCACCAATAGCATGTGTATTCAATTGGAATTCTGAATTCGCAATTCGTGTTGCTGCTTTTTCTAAATAATCTAAACTCGTAACCGGTAAACCGTAAACAGTATGTGCATCGGAATACGGCTCACGCAATAAAGCCCCACGCGATCCAAGCGCGCCATCAGACGAGATTTTAAACGAGCGAATATGCAAACGGTCCGTTTTTACAATGCCGTTTTGTAAGTAGTAATCTAACTGATCTTCCGTACCACTTGCCATAACGTATAAACGAATTTTTAAATCGCCCGTCTCATACAAACTGTCCATTATTTCAATGGCATCAGCCGACACGCCGGCATCATCAATAGTGGTTAAACCATATTTAAAACAGTCTTGTTGTGCGGCTAAAAGCGCTTTGACACGTTGACTTTTTGAGGCTACCGGCCAGTTATTAAAAACAAGATTTTGAGCACGATCTACTAAAACACCCGTTAATTTACCGTCCTTTTTAATGAAATCGCCACCATCAATCTGACTGGTTTCCGTTATATTTCCTAAATCTAATGCAGCTTGATTAAACAAAGTAGCATGACCATCCACACGACCTAAAGCAATAGGTGTATCCGGGAAAAGCTGATTGAGTAAGGCGTTATTAGGAAATTCTTTTTCTTCCCAATCATTTTGATCCCAACCTCTGGCATAAATAACGCCAAGTTGATTCTCGTTCTGAAAATCTAAAACACGCTTTAAAACTTCATCAAAACTATCCGTCCCCATTAAGTCCACACTTAATAAATTATTACCTAAACCTTCAAAATGTGCGTGCGCATCAATGAAGCCTGGCACAATAGTTTTGCCTTGGGCATCAATAATAGTATCTGCTACGTATTTTTCTTGAAGTATTTTTGAAGAGGCAATTTCTAAAAATTTGCCATCTTTTATGGCGAAGGCTTCAGCTTTATCAAAATTACCGTTTACCGTGTAGATGTTTCCGTTGATTACAATAGCATCAACTGGCATTTTTTCTTTTTGACAAGACAATACGGTTGCTAAAATGGCTAGGGTTAGAAGTTTTTTCATATTCATTTTATAAATAGTTTTCAATGCGTTCCGCTTTATAGTAGGAATACGCAAATGAACGTTTTGTAAAAATAGTAAAAGCGTTCAAATTTGAACGCTTTTATAAAAATTTAGATGAAATTAATGAGATTGCCACGTCGTTACCTTCTCGCAATGACATTCTATCTTTATCTTTTAGAAGTCAAATTTATAAGTCGCACCAGCTAAAGCCTGAAAGCCTTGTACTGGATAATTTAACCAACGTTCATAATTCTGGCTAGCCATATTATTTGCTTTGGCATAAACCGATAATCGGTCGTTAATATGGTAACCAACATGTGCATTGGCATCAAAAAAGCCATCTAATGTTACTTGTTGTGTTGGGTTTAACAATGAAGGAAATAACGGATTATCAATGGTTTGAAAACCTGATAATGCCTCGCGTTCACCTTCATAAAACAGACTCGCACCTGCAAACCATTTATCGCTAATTTGATAATCCACAAACAACGAGGCTTTGATATTAGGGAGATTCCAAGCTTCCGCTTCATATTTAGTATCATAAATAAAATAATCGGCTGCCAGACCTAATGTGAAATTACGATTCACATCCACATTCAATTCGCCACCAAATGAAAAGGTTGATACATTATCATAAACAACGCCAAACGAATTCCCGTATTGATAGGTTTCATTTAAATCGAAACCAAAAGGAATTAAATTGTTTCGGAATAAGGCTTTATCATTTTCAGCTATGTAAGCACCTTTAAGATTATACCCCATACTATTGGATATTTTTCCTTTAAGTCCAACAAAAGCGTGATATTGCTGATCTGTTGGAATAATACTTAAAGTTGGCGAAACAAATGGGTTATCTTGTGCAAAGCTGTAATAGGTATTCTGAATTAAGCCACCTTTAATACCACCATAAGCAATAACCAATTCATCTACCACACGATAGGAAGCAGAAATATTTGGGTAAATATAGAATTTGTTATCTCCAGCTTGCGTATCATTTAAATACACCAAGGTTACACCTAGATCTAAAGTTAAATCCTCTTGAATTAATTGATAGGTTGGTGCTAAACCAATGTTGAAATTTCCATATTTCAGTTCGTCATTGGTTATGTAGTTTCTATCGAAACTACCACCAAGATAATCGATAGTTAAGGCCGTATTTATTTCGAAATTACTAATTTCAATATCAGAACTTATTTTCGCATTGAAATGATTTTCTCCTGATCCATTATCGTCTCCAAAATGTCTAAAAAGCACGGTTCCTTTATCAATATAGGTGTCTTCAAAAGCTATATCACCACCCACATGAATACCATAAAATGTATGTCCAGCGTCTATTCCTTGCGCATCTGCTTCGGTAAAACGCGGTTGATCCATGCCGTACCAATTATATATTTGGTGCACACCGCCAAGGTTGACATTCCAAGACATATCGCGATTGTTTTGACCGTAAGTTGCTTGCATTTTGGTATTATAAAAATTATCATCTAATAACACCTCATCCAGACCACCTTGCGATGAGTGATGACTAAAGTAACCACCTACATTTTCTGTTCTACTAATAGCATGGTTTAAATAAACTTCACCCAAAATACTCGTATAACTACCAAAACCTAAAGACGCATAATTATCATACAATTTAGGTGCCTTTTTTTTATCTAAAACGGCCGCTTTCCCTTTTGCAGGCGTAAATGTAGACGCGACTGGAATTGAAAAAATATTGTAGTCTATATCTTTTTTAGTTGCTGTAACATCATCATCTAATGATGGTGTTTCTTTTACCTTAAACGCATCTGAAATGGAAGGCGTATATGGTTTTACCACATTAATAACGTTGGTGTCCAACGTATCTTTATCGCGTTCTTGTGCCCACGAAAAAACCGATATAATAAGAAATAAACTCGTAAATACTATATGAATGTGCTTGCGCATAGATTTATTTTTTGATTGCTGAAATTGCTGCTGTGTTGTCATAATAATTATATCCAATTAGTTTCCTGCTGGATCTTGTTCTTGTACGGATGCGTTTGTTTTGGCTTGCTCTGATTTAATTTTGGTTAATTCATTTTGAGCTTCCGTAACCACATCGTCATAGTCTTTGAAATTTTCAATAACGCTTTCTAAAATATAGGTGGCTTGAAAGGCATCATTTAAGGCATAATAATTTTTAGCCATAAGCACCAAACCTTTGGCACTATACTTTTTATAACCTGAAAAATCCTTGGCTAATTTTTGAACTGTAACATTAGACGCTTCATGATTTCCTGCTTTATTTTCAAAATACGCTTTGAAATAAAATGCTTCCGCGGCTGTTTCTCCAGATGCTGTTTTTTCTACTTCGGCATAAGCCGTTTTAGCACGTGTTTCATCGTTTGTTTTCATGGCAGAACGTGCAATAATAACATAAGCATCACTGGTAATTCTATTATCAATTTTTGATTGCTGCAACACCTTTTCAGCATAAGCAACAGCGTCATTATATTTATTTAATTGATAATTGGCTTTCATTAAATTGGATTGCGCATACACGACATTCTGTGGAAAACGGGCTTCGGTTTCCAAACGCTTCAGCACAGGAATGGCAGCTGACCAATTTTTAGAATCTAAATGAATTTGTGATAATCTAGATAAAGCTTCCTCTGTAAACTCACTTGGCGTTGCACTAATAACCGCTTGGTAATGTGGCGCCGCATTTTCTTTTAAATCGGTTTTAAAGTATAACTGTGCAACATAAAAATGCGCTTTCAAATTATGAAGTCCCTTTGGAAACTGATTTAAATACCCATTAAATTGCTTAATGGCATCGTCCGTTTTGTTATCTAAATATTTCTTTTCGGCAGACTCGTACGTGGCATTATCTAAATCGGCATCAGAAACAGATACATAATCTAGCGTTTGTACCCAAGCTGCATATTCGTTGACGCGGCCTAAATCAATATAAATTAACCTGACGGTTGAAACCGCTTGATTGGCTTCAGCTGTATTTGGATAATTGGTTGCTACAGTTTTAAATTTATCGAGTGCTTCGTTATTTCTACTGGCATTATAATGCACTAAACCTTGACGCAATAAGGCTTTAGGCACGAAGGTGCTTCTCGGATTTTCACGAGCCAAACGATCGTACATTTTCATGGCTTCCACCGTTTGATTAGCTTTGATATAGGAATTACCAAGCTCGTACATGGCATCATCCCGAAGTGTAGAGTTTGGATATATCTGAATAAATTCTTCTAAACCACTTATTTTCTGTGAAGATTTACCTTCATAACCTTCACTTAATGTTTTTTGGAAAAAGGCATAATCGGCATCCACCTTATTCATTTTTACAGCTTTATCATAGGCAGCAATAGCAGCACTATAATAACTAGACACAAAATGCGCATCACCCAAACGTAAATACGTATCGTTTAAACGCACGGGATCTAAATCAGTTCCTTGGAGAAACTTATTAAAAAACTCGCTAGATTTTGTGTAGTTCTTTTGCTTGAAATAGGTATAAGCTATGTTATAATCACTGTTTTTATATTCGGGCGTTGTTGTTGCCGTATTGGATTGTTGAAATTGTTTGAAACCAATTAAAGCATCATCATAATTCGTTAAATTATAGTCGGTTTCTGCTTTCCAAAAGGTCGCACGCGTGGTGTATGTTTCGTTGATAGCTTCTTTAATAGATTTATTAAAAAGTGCTTTTGCTTCTTGATAATTCCCTTCATTGTACAATTCCAATCCACGATAAAAAGTCACTTTCTGATAGGCTTCCTTACTGGCAAAACTGCGTTTCCCTTCTAATAACTTTAAAGCTTCTTGATAATTTTTGGAGGTGATATAAGAATCAATTAAAAGCAATTCAATTACCTCTTTATAGGTTGAATTTGGATAGGTTTCCAAATAGGTTGTCAACACCTGCGGAACGGATTGATAGGGATTACCAATTTCGTAACTAATTTTGGCATAGTTCAACCAAGCATCTTCTTGAATCTTTAAATCGAAATCCATTTGTGATGCATTTCGAAACGCATTTAAAGCCTCCTGCTTTTTATTTAACTTAATATAGCTTTCACCTAAATGGTAATAGGCATTTTGCGCCACACTATTGTTACCATCAATAATTTTATTGAATTCTGAAATGGCTTTTTCAAAATCGCCTTGTTTGTAATGCGCATAACCTAATTGATAATAATCGGTATTATTCCATTTGCCATTTTTACCTTGGTATTCGGATAAATAAGGAAGGGCTTCCGCATATTTTTGCTGGTTGAAATAGCTTTCACCTATAATTTTATTGAGCTCTGAGATTTCAACTCGGTTGCTTTTTGGCAATTGGGCTTTGGCAAGTTTAATAGCTTCGTCAAAATTTCCTAATTTAAAGTTTAAATCCGCTTGATAATAAGATAGCTTTTCTTTGTATTTTTCTTGATCGCTTACTTGGTCAAAATAAGTGTTGGCTTCTTGATAATCATCGCTTTCATAAGCCATAAAACCAATGTAGTATTTAGCTTGAGAGCCATATTCGGCAGAATTTTCAATGCGCGATAAGTAGTTTCTAGCTGTTTTATAGTCTTTGGTTGCAAACGCCACGTATCCATTATTGAAACTAAATTTATCGCGCTCATTTCGGGATAAACTACTTTCGTCCACACGATCATACCATTTTTTAGCATGCGCATATTTTCCGTTTGTAAAATAATAGTCGGCTACATCTAAAAAAGCCGAATTTCGTTTGGTACTTGTTGGATGATTTTCAACAAAATCCTCAATAAGTTTATCCGCATTTTGTTGATTTAAACGAACGGCACAATTAGCCACGTAATAATCGCAATCCGCTATAATTTCATCGTTATCAGCCGTTTTTTTCAACGCTTTAAAAAGTGATTGTGCGGCTTGATATTGACTATTATTATATAAAGTCAGGGCTTTTTGATAATCAACCAAATGATTGGTATACGCTTCTGATTGTTGAGCGTGACTGCTTAATAAAATTCCCAGTAAAAATATAAGTGAAAGAACCGTTTTTTTCAACATGAAACCATTTTTAAATTTAAAAATCAAAGATAATTTAATCTGTATTTTATAACGTTAGAATTATGTTATAATTATAAACAGACATATAAAAATAATACTTGTTAAGCAGAAAACCGCAAAGATTACAACTTGAATACCAAAAGCCGAAATTTATGCAACAAATTATCCAACTGCTTTCCCATTTTACCAATAATTGCGTACTTTGTCAGGCGTAATAAAACAATACAAATAATTTATTTAAATTCATGCAGCACGTACTTCATCTTAAGGATGCCTCTATATTTCAAGGCGATAGTTTAGTTTTATCTGATGTTAGTGTGGAAATTAACAAAGGTGATTTTGTGTATTTAATTGGTAAAACGGGATCTGGCAAAAGTAGTTTTATGAAAACGCTGTATGGTGATTTACAGCTTACTAAAGGTGAAGGCAGTATTGTAGATTTCGATTTACGCAATTTAAAAGAAAAAGACATTCCGTTTTTACGCCGAAAATTAGGTGTCGTGTTTCAAGACTTTAAATTATTAACGGATAGAACCATTAATGAAAACTTATTATTTGTTTTAAAAGCAACTGGCTGGAAGGACAAAAAGGAAATGAATACACGTGTAGAGGAGGTTTTAGATAAGGTTGACATGAAAACAAAAGGGTTTAAATTCCCGCATGAACTATCTGGAGGTGAACAGCAACGAGTAGCTATAGCACGCGCTCTATTAAATGATCCAGAACTTATTTTAGCCGATGAGCCTACTGGAAATTTAGATCCCCAAACTAGTGTGGAAGTTATGGAAGTGTTACGCGATATTAATAAAAACGGCAACACCATTTTAATGGCAACTCATGATTACGCGCTACTTTTAAAGTACCCAAGTAAAACTTTAAAATGTGATGACAATCAAATTTATGAAGTAGTACAACGTAAGGCATAATTGTTTTCAGATTCTAAAATTTTAGTAGTTATAAATGCCCTCTATCCTTTTATCATGTTTTATACAAAAATAAAGTCGCATTTCCACTTACTGTAAAACGGTATAACCACAATTAATTATGTAGATTTGACCCCTTGACTAAAATGCCCAAATGCTTTCTATTTTAATTCCAACATATAATTATAATGTATATCCGCTAGCCAATAAGCTAATGGAAGACGCAAGTCGTTTAGGCATTCCATGCGAATTAATTTGTATGGACGATGGTTCTGGTTCGGATTTAAACACAGCCAATGAACGGATTAACAACTTACCCAACGCTACTTTTTTAATAAGTAAAAAAAACAACGGTAGAACCCTTACCCGGCAACTGCTAGCCAAACAAGCCAATAACGATTGGCTTTTGTTTTTAGATGCTGATGTTATGCCGAAAAATGATGATTTTTTAAAAAAATATATGGATTTGATTCGTGACTCAAATCCCATTATTTTTGGTGGTATTGCTTATAACGAAAAAGATTACCAATTAGAAAACTCACTCCGTTTTAAATTTGGCAGTAAACGCGAAGTTGTAAGTGCTCAAAAGCGCAATAAATTACCATATCGTGTGGTGTGTTCTGCAAATTTCCTAACCAAAAAAAACATGTTTCTGGATATTAACGCGTTAAATTTAAATCACGCTTATGGTATGGATTACATTTTTGGAATGACTTTGAAAACACAATTAATTCCTGTAAAACATATTGACAACGAGGTTTATCATTTAGGTATTGATGAAAATTATAACTTTTTAGCTAAAACAAAACGAGGGCTTAAAACGTTACATTCTAGGAACAACGATATGATTATTTTGAATAATCAAATTAATCTTCTAAAATATTATAGAATCTTAAAAAAATTAAGACTTCATAACTGTTTTGGTCAATTTATGTTATATTTAGATAAACCTGTAACGTCAAATTTGGTCAACAGTAAAAACCCAAGTTTGTTTTTATTTGACTTATATAGGTTGGGGTATTTTTGTAGACTTAAATAGACTTTCAGCCTCTTGAACCATTAATCTTTCAATTCTAAAACCAATTTGAATAATTTAACAACTTCTTCAAACCCACTTTTTTCAATTATAATTCCGCTTTATAACAAGGCTAATTTTGTAAAAAGCACCATTGATCAGGTTTTAAATCAGCGTTTTCAAAATTTTGAAATAATTGTGATTAATGACGGGTCAACAGATGCCAGTTTAGACGTTGTTCAAAATATTAAAAACGACAAAATCTCTATTTTCACTACAAAAAACCAAGGTGTATCAGCTGCTAGGAATTTTGGTGTTTCTAAAGCAAGAACTGATTATATGGTGTTTTTAGACGCCGATGATTCATGGCTTCCAAATCATTTAGAAAACTTAAAAAACTTATTAGATGCGTTTCCAGACTGTGGTTTATATTGCACAGGTTATGCTAAAAAAATAAAATCGCATGTGTACCCAGCGTCTTTTAATAAGGTTCCAAATGACGTAAATTGGTACGGAATTATACCCGATTATTTTGAATCGAGTATAACCAATGCTATAGCATGGACTTCGGCCAGCATGGTTCCTAAAAGTGTGCTGCTCGAATTAGAAGGTTTTGATGAAGGCATTACATTTGGCGCTGGTGAAGACACAGATTTATGGATCCGTATTGCCTTGAAGTATCCTGTAGCTTTTAATAATGACGTAACAGCCATACATAATCTTCATGCAGAAAATAGAATTTCTAATACAAAAACAGATTTACGCACCTTTATAGATTTAGATAAGTATGACAGTTTTGCCAAAAACCACCCTTCTTTAAAAACGTATTTAGATATAAATAGATTTTCAATTGGAATTAAATACCGTTTAAATGGGCAGCATGTTTTGGCTGAATCCTACTTCCAGAAGATTGACCCCAATAGCTTGAATAGCAAACAACGTATGTTAATAAAGAAGAATCAACAAACCTTAATTGTTTTAAAATACCTTCAAAAAAATTTAAGAAAATGGCGAATTAATTTATCGCCTTTTAAATAGTTCAAACGCTTCATAATCGCGAATATAATCGCTTTCATCATAATCTTCTGAAGCTAAAACCAAGCAGACCGATCCTGAAGAAAAATTATCAATTTCACGCCAAATTCCCGGAACTATTAACAAGCCTTTATCTGGTTTATTTAAGGTTATTTTCCGTTCATTTTCACCATCTTTTAGGTGTACTTCAAAACTACCACTTAAGGCAACAAGCATTTGATATAGTTTTTTATGTGCATGACCACCACGATACGAATCGCTTGGTACATCATATAAATAATAGACTCTTTTTATATTAAATGGAATACAGTCTTTTTCAATTACGGCAAGTTTTCCACGTGTATCACTAACCGTTGGAACTTCAACAATTGAAACGTTATTTATAGTTGTTTTCATCTAAATTTTCAATTAATTTTTTCCAATCTTCACTAATATTTTCTAATGAAAACTTTTCAACACTCCTTTTAGCATTGGATTTGCATTGCTGGTAGAGTGTCTCATCAAATATAAAACTATTCATGGCTTCTGCCAGAGCATTCGCATTATAATTTTCTACGAGCAAGCCATTGTGTTTGTTCTGAATAATTTCATTAGGACCAGATTGGCAATCTACAGAAATAACTGGTGTTTCTAAATATAAGGATTCCGGTAATACCAACGGAAACCCTTCATAACGACTGCTTAAAACCGTAAACTTTGCATGTTTAGCATATATATAAGGGTTGTCGGTTTGCGGTTTAAACACGACATCTTTCTCTAATTTAAGCGTTTTTACAAAACCCGTTAACATGGCTTTATCTGAACCGCTTCCTAAAATTAAAAGTTTATAGTTTTGCCGTGCTAATGCCGATTTCTTGAAAGCTTCAATAAGCAACTTCAGATTTTTAGAATCATCATCTAATCGGCCATAAAATAAAATATAGTCGGTTTCTAAAAACGGATCATTATTTGGTTCTGACGCTCGTTTATCAATGTTCTGAAAGTCAAATGCATTATGAATACATTCAATATATTTTAAGTTATATTTCTTTTTAAAATGAGTTGCAATGGCTTCAGAAACACCAATCATAACGTCATGCTTATACAAATAGCTACTTAACCAATCCTGCTTTGGAAACATGATATTGGTTTCAAACGAATGAATAACATAGACCGTTGGTGCTTTATAAATGAATTTGGAAATAATAAATTCCCGATACGATTGTACACGCGAACGATGATCTATAATAACATCAAAATTCTGTGTTTTTAAAAACTTCCTAAACTTAAAAAGCCTAGAAATCCGGTTAAAGGATGATTGCTTATCAGATTTGTAAAGCCCTAAATTAAATAAGGTTCCCGAAAAGGTATAGAATACATCTGGAAAAATGGTAACAATATGCACATCATAACCTAGCCTATATAGCAAGTGAGACTGCAAAGCTGCCGCATGTTCCGCACCACCTTTTCCAAGGGATGATACTACCAAACAAATCTTTTTATTGTTACTTTGCAAGAATTAGTTTTTAGAAATCAAATATAGTAAATGAAAATCTTATTATTAGGAGAATACAACTCTTCACACTATACTTTAAAAGAAGGTTTGGAAAAACTGGGCCATGAGGTATTGGTTGTTGGACATGGTGATGGTTTCAAGAAAAGAAAAGTAGACATAAAATACACCTTAAAATACACTGAAGGTTTTTTTGGTAAGCTTAAATCTGTATTGTTTAGAATATTTGGTTTTGATATAACATCCATGGATGTAAATAGGCAGTTTGATACTTTTAAAGACCAATTAACAGGTTTTGATGTTGTTCAATTAATAAATGAAGCGGCTTTTAATACGACACCTAAAGTAGAAAAACGTTTATTAAAGTTCATTTTTGAAAATAACAAAAACGTTTTTTTAATGTCCTGTGGTACCGACTATGTGAGCGTAAAATATGCTTTTGAAAAAAAATTCAAATACTCGATATTGACGCCATATTTTGAGAATAAAGGCTCTAAAAAAGATTTCTGGCATGCGATCATGCACCTAACAAAACCTTATGTAGACTTGCATGAATACGTGTATAAAAACATTAAAGGTGTACTGGCTAGCGATTTGGATTACCACATTCCTTTAATAGGAAATAAAAAATATTTGGGCATGATGCCTAACCCTATAAATTTAGAAAAATTAGATTATATCGATTTAAAAGTAACCGATAAAATTGTCATTTTTCATGGTATCAATCAAAAGAATTATTACAAAAAAGGCAATGATATTTTTGAAGCTGCTTTGGACATTTTAAAGAAAAACCATGCCCATAAAATTGATGTTATAACCGTAAGAAGCTTACCTTATGATGCGTATATAAAAGCTTTTGATACAGCACATATTTTATTAGACCAAGTATTTGCTTATGACCAAGGTTTTAATGCGTTGGAAGCTATGGCAAAAGGTAAAGTCGTATTTACAGGTGCAGAACAAGAATGGTTAGATTATTATAATATTGAAGCAGATACGATTGCCATTAATGCGGAACCTGATGCTGAAAAAATTGCAAAAAAATTAGAATGGTTGGTATTACATCCTGAAAAAATTTCAGAAATCTCCAAAAACGCTCGAGCTTTTATTGAAAAAGAACATCATTATGTTGATGTTGCAAAACTGTATTTAGAAACGTGGGAATCTAAACTCTCGGAAAACGCAACTCCAAAGATACTCTAGTTATATCCTTATTATTATTTACGGCTGCACCATGAATTAAAAAAGGCGTAAAAATTAAAGCGTCTCCCGGTTTTGGGTTTGGTCTTGTCATTTTAATAGTTCCGGTTTTGGTTTCCAATATACATGGCACATAATATATATTACCATTAATTTCGGCACCTTTACTCGCGGTTCTTAAAATGTTATTCTCTGGAATTAAATGGCTGCCTGGAAAAACAGGTAAGGATGAGTTTTCATTACAGCCTTCAATTGGAATCCATACATTTATAATATCTTCCCAATAGCTTAAGTAACCATCTCTGTGAGGTGGATTTATATCTAAAGAATTCGGTCTGCTTATCCTGATTTGGATATGCGATTTTTGGAGTTCTTCAACCCATGATGTTAATTTATAACCTAAAATTGCTCCAAAACGTTCTGCTAGCGCATCAATATTAAAGTCAAAATCTTCGTTTTCTAAATTTCTAGTGATGTTAATTACTTGGTTGTGTAATTCATCTGTATTTACTATTTCATGATATTTAGCTAGTGTAAAGGTGTTTTCATCCAACGAAATATTATTTGCTTTTATAGCCTTAATTATGTTTTGAGTTAGAGATTCTTTCAATCTTGAAAATTCATCATTTATAAAAGCACCAACAACTTTATACCCTTCATGCTCCCAAGGCATTTTTGATAAAACACTATTTGTTTTATTATAAAGCAATTCTTCTTTTCCCCAAAAAAACGCACCCTTTACATTAAACTCATAAGGTTTATCATCAATATATATATGACAGGTTTTTGTATTCATAGGTTTAAGAATCTAATTCATTTTCATCTTCAGAAATCACACCAAACAATGATGAACTAAAAATAAGCAATATCAATCCGTAATATAAAACATAGGATGCAAAGTGTGCAATATTAGCACCTTTTACACCATAAATATCAATAAAGTAAATACTCATAAAATATAAAATCGCCACTGAAAAAGCTTCGGTTATAATATAATGCCAGAACATTTTTTTTGCTAAAAACTGATACGCAATTACAATGGAAAGTACTTTTACGAAATCGCCTAATAATTGCCACAAGAATAAATCGGCTACGGGTTTGAACTCTTCAGTAAACAATACCAAAACTATAATATGGCGCAATAAATAAATCACTAATAATCCGCCAGCAAAAATGGGAATAATAGTTTTATAGAAATTGAAAACTTCGGCTCTAAATTCTTTTTTATTATCAATTTCAGAAAATCTTGGTAAAATATAAAGGGTCAATAAAGAGGATACGAACATTAAGTAATATCGAGAAATTCGGTTCATAGATTCCCACATACCGGCTTCTCTTAATCCAACCGTATCTGTTATATAATTCCGAATGGCAATGGCTACAATTGGCAGTAAAAAGGCAGAAAAAATAGCCATCACAGAATAAGAACTCAATTTTTTTACATAATCTAAACTAATATGTTTCACCTGAATTAATCCTGCCAAACTACGCCTGTTAGCAATACCAACCAAGGTAATAAAGAATAACAAGGATTCAGAGATAACAACCGAAATCAAAGCACCATCCAAGCGCTCTTTATATATTAATAGAATGGTTATGGAAAGCCCAAAAATCTGTCCAATAATATTAATAACAATCAGTATTTTATATTTTGAAAAGCCATTCAAGATTCCAAAAATAAACATGTTTAACGCATAAAATGGCAATGCAATGGCCATAATCCGGATAACATAAGCATAGTCATTATAATATGCAAAGACGTAATCATTGAGTTCGTCAGCAAAAAAATAGCAGAAAAAAGACACGATTATGGTCGCAATAAAACCGGAATAGAAAACGGTGGAAATTGTTTTACTAAGCTCCAAAGTATTCTCTTTGAATTCGGCAACATATTTTACCACGCCATTATACAAACCCAATGTAGAAACCGCTTGAACCGAGCTTAAAAAATTACGCAAGTTCCCAATTAAAGCCATTCCTTCTAATCCAACAAATAAAGCAATCACTTTGGAGGTTAAAAACCCAGAAATGATTTTAACTAACATTGAAACCGAGTTTAAAGAGGCAACCTTAAACAAGACATTACTATTAATATAGTTTAATAAACGTTTCAATTAGTAGGTGTTTAGGATGTTAATAATTTTTATCACATCAGAATCTGACAGAATTGGGCTCATGGGAATACTAACCACATTGTTATGTATAGTTTCTGTAATGGGTAATTTTAAATGCGCATAGTTGTGTAATGCCGTTTGTTTATGCGGCGGAATTGGGTAATGGATTAGGGTTTCCACATTATGTGACTGCAAATAGTTTACAAACAAAGCTCTATCCTCTACCTGAACCACAAACACATGAAATACATGATTTTCAGAACCGTCATAGAATGGCAGTTTTATTTTTGGGTTTTTAACACCTTTCAAATACTGATTTGCTACTCGGCGTCTTTCGTTATTATCAGCATCTAAATCTGGTAATTTAATATTTAAAAAAGCAGCTTGTAGGGCATCTAAACGTTTATTGTAACCAACACGTGTATTTACATATTTTTTTTCAGAGCCATAATTTCGCAATTCAGAAATAGCCTTTGTTAATGCCTTATTGTTTGTTGTTACTGCGCCAGCATCACCTAATGCACCCAAATTTTTTCCTGGATAAAAGCTAAACGCAGCTGCATCTGCCAAATTTCCTGCTCTTTTTCCGTTGGAATATTTTGCACCTTGTGCTTGAGCAGCATCTTCCACAACCAGTAAATTATGATTTTTAGCTAGATTATTTATGCCGTCCATATTGGCCAATTGACCATATAAATGCACGACCAAAATAGCTCTTGTTTTTGATGAAATGTGTGTTTCAATTTTAGAAACATCAATGTTGTAAGTTTCTGGATCTGGCTCAACAAGAATAGGCTTTAAGTCGGCATGGATAATGGCTAAAACACTTGCTATAAACGTATTTGCAGGTACGATAACTTCATCACCAGGTTTTAATTTGCCTAATGCCATGTAGGCTTTAAAAATTAAAATTAAAGCATCCAATCCATTACTGATGCCTATGGTATATTTGGTACCACAATATTGTGAAAAACGCGTTTCAAAGGCATCAACTTCAGGACCAAGAATGTAGCTGCCATTTTTTAAAAATTGCTGAAATTTTTCTTGAAATGCTGCTTCATAACGTGCATTTATTGCTGGAAGATCTAGAAATTTTATCATAGCATCACGTTATTTAGTTTTACATGGTTACACACGGGTACCGAATAAAAATCTTGTGTCATACTACGAGCTCCAAATCCTTCTTTCCAATAGAGTAATCCAGAATTCACCTGTTTACCTTGATTTTCGTTAGAAATACCAAAGTCGAAAAATGGTTTATTTTTAAAGGCAGTTTTCAAAAGAAAGTCATGTAAAAAATCCAAACTCCCTAATTGATTTTTATCCGCATTCCCCGAAATATATTGCGAATGTGCTACCTGATCTGTTATAAAAATCGTGGTTCCAGCAACCAATTCATTATTTCTATAAACGTTGAATTGCTTAATATTATTAGGAAAACGCTCTTGTAATAATTTAATTTCGTTTAATGAATGAACTGGTTTCGCGTCATGCTTATCTTCCAAATTCGGTATAAGAATGGTATTCCAAAAATCATCAAAAAGATTGTCATTTTTAACGACTAATTGATTTTTAACGCCACGTTTTACGCCATCCTTTCGGTCTTTTGAAAATGCTACTTCTTCAGAAAGTTTCACAACTGAAAGCATATCACGCCTGATTAATTTGGCTTCCATTAAAAACATGAGGTAGTTACTTTCATCGTTTGGAATACTTGAATAAATAGCAGGCAATTGTTTAATTTGCAATGTATTAAACCCTTCAGATTCGAAAAACAGAAGAAGACTTTTAAAAACTTCTAAAACCGCATGAAATTTTAATTTGGCACTATATACCAAACCTCCATAGGTTAACCCTTGATGACTAAAAATTGTTTTTTCTACTTTATTAGCTGGAAAAACAGCAATGGGTTTATCATTTTTGAATATAATTACAGACGCATCCTGAAAACGATCTTGATGATATTCCATAAAATCCCTATGGAATAAAAACGTACCATTTTTAGAATTATAAACCAATTTATTCCATTGAGAATAAAAAGACGGTTCGTAAAACTGAACAGCATATGTAGAATTATTTAAATGGCTATCGGTCAAAATTTAAATTTATTTATAAGCGGTTTCAAGAACCACCAATCTCTTTCTTTAAAATACAACAACACACTAATAATAATTAAAAATTCAAAAGGAAAACTGAATCTATTATTGGTACCATAAGTTAATAGTGCTTGAAGTATGGACGCTATAAATATAACAGACATTATTATAAAACCGATATCTATTGTTCTATTTTTAATGGCTTTTATAATTAATACTGGCACTAAGAGTAAAAAAACAATTCGGAATAGATATATAATAGGTTCCTGAATATACCAAATACCTCGAAATAGTTTGTTGGCATATTTAAAATTGAAATCGTTATAATTCCAATAAAGCGTAGGGTTCCAGAAATCGCGCCAGGAATAAAAAACCACTTGATGCAAGTATTCCATGGGATTGTTGGCAATGGTAACTTTAGCATATTCTGTTAGCGCTTTGGATAATTCGGAAAACTCCATATGGTATTTATCATAGGCGCCATCATCATAAGCATACCAAATGGACATGGCAATGTCTTTATTTTCTAGAATGGCTTGGTCTCTATAGGCTACATAAGGCTCTGAAAGCCATTTGAATTCATCGGGAGATTTTTCGGCAAAACGCACACAATTCTGGGAGATATAAACACCCATTAAGGTGGTAGAAGAAAAATAACCGTGATGTTTTTCTACAACCGAAGACCATCCTAGATACGCTAATACAGGAAATACTAAAATGATAAATCGGGAGGCTAATAATTTAAAATTTTTAGGCTCCTGTAAAAACCAAAAACCATATAATAGAAAAGGAATATATAGATAAAATGGCTTGGTAAGCACCAAATAACCACATAGTAAACCCAGTATCACATGCATAGCAAACGTTTGCTTGTTTAGGGTAATTAAGTAAAAAGCCAGCGTGATTAATAACAGGACAAAGGTTTCCATTAAAATGGCCGTTTCAAAAAAGTAAATATGAATAAACGTTTGTAAAAACAGCGTGATATAAAGACTTTGTTTTTTTGAAAACCTTAAATTCTGTAATAATAAATACCACAAAACAGCTGTTAAAATTCCAAATAGAAATTGATAAAAAACAGTAACATACAAATTTCCAAAGGACAGTGCTATAATTAATGCATAACCTGGCGTTCGTGCACCATCATAGCCCGAATAACTTAAGGCAGAAATATGCTGGGCCAAATCAATATAGCCCGAGCTATCTGGATAGATAGTAACATGCGTGTAAAACACAAAAAAGATGAACATACGCACCAGTAAACCAAACGCACTGATATAAATTATATTGGTATCCTTTATCATATTTATAAAATAGCCTTATTATTTAAAAGTTGGGATTTCAAATTTTCCAATTTTCTACTATTTGAGATTCCGTAAAATAGGCAACCTTCTTATGTCCGGTTTGCTTGCTCAAAATATTTAATTGAAGCGACCCTAAAACAAAAACACCTATACTTATTAATAAGGAATTAAAAAGCGTTGCCATCAAGGTACTACTCCAACCAGGAACAGCAACATCAATCACATATTTTTTATAGAGAATAAAGCCTGTTAAAATAAGAATGCCAAAAATTAAAAACATACAAAGTTTTATAAACACAAAAAGCAAGCTTTGAGCATTTTCCACGAAGGAATTGACGGCATGATAAAATAAGTTTTTGAAACCCATTTTAGATTCGCCCGAAATTCGTTGATTCCTATCCCACTTCACTTGTGTTTTATAGCATTTCTGATTATCGAGAAAAGCCGCTAAATGCACAAAAGAATTTTCCGTAGCCGTGTTGACCAGTTTCGGACTCATCATACAGAAATTACCAAAGTTTAAGCGTTTACCAATAACCACTTTAAACAAGCTTTGATATAAGCGATAAAAGAATTTAAAGCGCCAGTTTTCATTACGCTTGCCGCGGATTACCTGTACCAAATCCTTATCTGTATGTTTTAATAATTCTTGTATAGCGGCAGGATCATCTTCACCATCTGCATCCATGATTATTACATTATCAAAATTTTTAGAATGTGCGTAAATGAGTCCTTGTTGAATAGCTTTTTGATGTCCCATATTGAATTTCAAAGCTAGCAACACAGTGTTTATAGTAGGTGACGCTATCTTTAGGTTTTGAATTCGTGCTTTAGTATCATCAAGTGAGCCATCATCAATATAAATCAGTTCGAATAAAAAAGGAAGTTTTTCTAATTCAGTTACAAGCTGATTAGTAAGAATATCAATTCCTGAACTTTCATTAAAACAAGGTAAAAGAATGGCTATTTTTTTCATGTAATTTTATAAAATTAAAAATACAGTTTCTCTATTTGGTTAGCTTATTAAAAACAACTTCATTCTGTGCATTTTTGTCATTATAATTACCAATAGGTTCCCATTTGGAAAAAGGTATAAAACTTTTATGTACTTAAAGTTATTTTCAACTTGTTTGGGCTTTCAGTAAAATTGACATTACGCGTATGCAAGCACTAAAATACTTATTATTTTAAAACATTTGGTCGTTCTAAAAATTTTATTAGTTTATCTTTCACAACTCAATTAGTATTCAGTCTATCCATGTTGAAAAAACGGAACATAACTTATAAGAAAGGTATTGAAATTATTCTTTATGCGCTGGTCTTCCTCTATTGTATTTTCCATGATGCTATTTATTCCCCAGATACACCTAGTTACATAAATGCAAACATCTATAGATCGCCTGGTTATCCTATTTTTACCAGGTCTATTCAAATCGTTTTTCAAGGTTATTTTAATTTTTTTATTGTTTTAATTCAAGCACTATTAGGCCTTTTTGCAGTTTACACCATTAGCTCAAAGGTTCGTAAAATTCTAGAATTAAATTATGTATTACATCTGATTTTTTTAGTACTCTTACTTTTTCCTTTTTTTTCACCATTACAAGTGGCAAACAATATTAGTTCTGAAGGTTTAAGCTATCCTTTATATTTATTCTTTTTATCTTTTTCTTTAGATTTCATAATACTGAATACCAAAAAGTCCCTTATTTATATAATAATTTGCAGCATCTTTTTGGCTTTAACCCGAGGACAATTTTTAATACTTCCATTTGTTTTGGCCATTTTATATATTTTTAAATATAAAAGAACCGTATTTAATCGGTTTCATTTAACGAGGTTTATGCTATTATTGATTATCCCTTTTATTTCAATTTTGGCAGATAAATCATATCATAAAATAAAAGATGGCTTATTCATTTCCACGCCATTCACTTACATAAATGCTGCTGCATCAGCATTATATATTAGCAAGGCTGAAGATGTTAATAGTTTAGAAAATGAGGATTATAAACACATATTTAATGATTGTTATTCCTTTATCTCAAAAAATAAATGGCTTTTATCTAGTGAAGAACGAATGAGTAACGCTGAAGATTATAAGCACTTTCACAGAAATTTAGGAAAAATATGCAATTTAACACTACATGAACGAGGTACAGCGTATTTTCTAAACAAAAATAATACGATTGTCGAAGCCAGATATTATACGGAGCAAGCTGCTAAAGCTATGTTTCCCATATTAGTGAAAAATAATTTTAAGGAATGGATTTGTTTGTTTTACAGTAATTTAATTTATGGTTTTAAACTACCAATACTATTTATATTTGTTTTATTCGCGATGCTTTTTAGTGCCTTTAAAGCAATTAAAGTATCAAATAAAAACGTTTATATAATATTATTTCTATCTGCTTTAATTCTATCAAATGCATTAGTTGTTGCATTTGCCAGCCATTCTATCATGAGGTATTTATTTTATAATTATTCATTGTTTTTTTTAATCCTTGTGTCCATTTTTAAATATATAAATCATGTCAGAGAAAATTGAATTATCTATTGTAATGCCTTGCCTAAATGAGGCGGAAACTTTAGAGATTTGTATTAGAAAAGCACAAAGTTTTTTAATAAAAAATCATGTGCGTGGTGAAATTATAATTGCTGATAATGGTAGTACTGATGGTTCACAAAATATTGCTAATTTACTTAATGCCCAAATAGTAACTATATTAGAAAAAGGTTATGGAAGTGCTCTTCGTGGTGGCATCAAGGCTGCATCTGGCAAATACATTATAATGGCAGATGCAGATGATAGTTATGACTTTGAATCGCTTTTACCATTTTTAACAACCTTAAGATCTGGTTCAGATTTTGTTATAGGAAATCGGTTTAAAGGCGGAATTGAAAAAGGTGCCATGCCATTTTTACATAAATATTTAGGGAATCCTGTTCTCTCCTTTTTGGGTAGATTGTTTTTTAGAATTGAAATAGGCGACTTCCATTGTGGTTTACGCGGGTTTTCAAAAGAAGCCTACCTTAAGATGAATTTAAAAACTACTGGAATGGAATTTGCTTCAGAAATGATAGTTAAATCCAAACTCAATAATCTTTCAATGGTGGAAGTTCCTACAAAACTACATCAGGATGGTAGAACAAGACCACCACATTTGAATACATGGCGAGATGGCTGGCGTCATCTTCGTTTTTTATTATTGTACAGCCCAACTTGGTTGTTTTTAATCCCTGGAATTACGTTAATGGTTTTAGGTTTTTGCGTATCCGTATTATTAATAATTCAACCAGTAATTATAAAACATATTATGCTGGACATACATACCCTTTTGTATTCATCTAGCATGATTCTTATTGGGTTTCAATTTTTTGTTTTTTATGCACTTACCAAAATATACGCCGTTGAAAATGGATTACTACCAAAAAGCAATCGCTACAACAAACTATTTAAATATTTGAATCTAGAAACAGGACTGATAATTGGTGGCGTATTTCTAATAATTGGAATTACATTGAGCTTTTATGGATTTTCTATTTGGAAAGACACCCATTTTGGCAACTTAAATCCATCTCAAACATTCCGGATAATAATACCTGCAGTATTCACTATATTATTTGGTATGCAGATTATATTTTTTAGTTTATTTTTTAGTATCCTTGGTTTAAAAAACAATCCAAATTAATTCTATTTTTTAATCTAGTTGCAGTTAACAATTCTCGGAGTTTGCTAAAGACATGATAAAATGATTGCAACACATTCCTGAATTAAATTACCTATTTTTTTATATTCTTATAAAACAAAAAAAGAGGAATCGTTTTACGGATTCCTCTTGAGGGTATAATTAAGTATTCGAATTTTGATTAGAAATTCTTATTACGTTTTCTTTCAACTTCTGTTAAGTAAATTTTACGCAAACGAATATGGTTTGGTGTAACCTCAACATACTCATCTTTCTGGATATATTCTAAAGCTTCTTCTAAAGAGAACTTTATTGCCGGAACAATCTTGGCTTTATCATCAGCACCAGAACTACGAACGTTACTTAACTTCTTGGTTTTTGTTACGTTAATGGCCATATCGTCACCACGTGAGTTTTCACCAATTACTTGACCTTCATAAATATCTTCACCTGGATCGACGAAAAACTTACCACGATCTTGTAATTTATCAATAGAGTAAGGAATTGCTTGACCTTTTTCCATAGATACTAATGAACCATTTTGACGTTCTGGAATACCACCTTTTAACGGTTGGTATTCTTTAAAACGGTGTGCCATAATAGCTTCACCCGCTGTAGCTGTTAATAATTGGTTACGTAAACCAATAATTCCACGAGATGGTACAATAAACTGACAAACCATACGGTCGCCTTTAGCTTCCATACTAGTCATTTCACCTTTACGCATGGTTACCATTTCAATAGCTTTCCCTGAAACATGTTCTGGTAAATCAATTGTCATTTCTTCAACTGGCTCACATTTTACACCATCAATTACCTTGATAATTACTTGTGGTTGACCAATTTGAAGCTCATAACCTTCACGACGCATGGTTTCTATTAATACCGATAAGTGTAATACACCACGACCAAAAACCATAAATTTATCTGCACTATCCGTTTCTTCAACACGTAATGCTAAATTTTTCTCTAGTTCTTTAAATAAACGGTCTTTAATATGACGAGACGTTACAAATTTACCATCCTGACCAAAAAATGGCGAATCATTAATAGTAAATAACATACTCATTGTTGGTTCATCAATAGCAATTGTTTTTAAACCTTCTGGGTTTTCAGCATCTGCAACCGTATCGCCAATTTCAAAACCTTCAAGTCCTACAATAGCACAAATATCACCTACTTGAACTTCTTCTACTTTTTTACGACCTACACCTTCAAAAACATGTAACTCCTTAATTCTGTTTTTCACAATGCTTCCGTCCCTTTTTACTAACGAAATATTCTGACCAACTTTAAGTTCACCACGTGTTAAACGACCAATAGCTATTCGACCGGTGAAAGACGAAAAATCTAAAGATGTAATTAACATTTGTGTGTTTCCTTCTGGAATTTTTGGCGCTGGAATATGCTCAATAACCATATCTAATAATGGCTCTATATTATCTGTTTCAACTTTCCAGTCGTCACTCATCCAGTTATTTTTAGCTGAACCGTAAACGGTTGGAAAATCTAACTGCCACTCCTCTGCACCTAATTCGAACATAAGATCGAATACTTTTTCATGCACCTCATCTGGTGTACAGTTTTCTTTATCTACTTTATTAATAACTACGCAAGGCTTTAAACCTAAATCGATAGCTTTCTGCAACACAAAACGCGTTTGAGGCATTGGACCTTCAAAAGCATCAACTAATAAGCAAACACCATCAGCCATGTTTAAAACACGTTCCACTTCACCACCAAAATCGGCGTGACCAGGTGTATCAATAATATTAATTTTTGTGCCTTTATAAATTACCGATACGTTTTTAGATGTAATAGTAATTCCACGTTCACGTTCTAAATCATTATTATCTAATATTAAATCACCTGTATTTTCGTTTTCACGAAACAATTGACAGTGGTACATAATTTTATCCACCAAGGTAGTTTTACCGTGATCGACGTGAGCAATGATTGCAATGTTTTTTATTTGAGCCATATATGGTGCCTTATTTTAAGCGTGCAAAGGTACATTAAATTATTTTCTAATTTAACATCTGAACAAATAAATGTTAATCACCTCGTAATATTAGGGTTATGAAGGAATATTTGTAAGTTAATTCCGTATTTACAAGGAATAAATCCATGAGAATTCATGCTAAAAAATCAACTTTTTACACCCCGTCTAAATAGTTAATAATTTGTTATATTCGGGCTTTAATATACGAACTATTTGTATATTTCGTTGTATAATAATTGATAGTAAAAGTATTTACACCTGATAATTAATAGCAAAAAAAGGTATACTATTTACTACAAAATATAAGTTTAAAACCTAATTTTTGTAGACATGAAACCAATAAATGAGTATTATAAGTTTATTCCATATTTATATTTTATTGCAGCCATAGCCTATTGGTTTACGGATGTAAATAGAAACGAAGGCATCTCTGCTTATCCTATTTTATTGTTTGCCCTACCCTTTGTTTGGCAACTGTTTAAACCGAGCAAGCATCTTAATTTTACTTTAGGTATTGTTTTTGTCTGCTTATCGTCCTATATGATTTTAGCCTATTTATCAGATCTGTTTAAAATTATTTCATTTTCAGAAACCGTTAAAAGCTTCATCATTGTAGGTGGTCTGTTTGTTTTTACCAATTTTGCCATGTCCCTTTGGATGATAAGAAATAGCATAAAAAAAACTTTTTAAATGTGTATCTTTGCAGACTAAAATTCAGTCCAAATGATACTTAAAGACGTACCAAAATTAAAACATATAGATTCTGATAATTTTTTCTTATTAGCAGGTCCATGCGCCATTGAAAGCGAAGACATGGCATTGCGTATTGCAGAAAGAATTCTGACCATTACAGACAAGCTAGAAATTCCATTTATATTTAAAGGAAGTTTTAAAAAAGCCAACCGTAGCCGTATTGATAGTTTTACGGGAATTGGCGATGAAAAAGCACTTGAAATTCTTAAAAAAGTATCAGAAACTTTTGATGTTCCTACGGTAACCGATATTCATGAAGTATCTGATGCTGCCATGGCTGCTGAATATGTGGATGTTTTACAAATCCCAGCTTTTTTAGTTCGTCAAACGGATTTAGTTGTCGCGGCTGCCAAAACAGGCAAAGTCGTAAACTTGAAAAAAGGACAATTTATGAGTCCGGAATCAATGAAACATGCCGTACAGAAAGTCAAAGATTCGGGTAGCAACAAAGCATGGATTACCGATAGAGGTACTATGTTTGGCTATCAAGATATGATTGTAGACTTCCGTGGAATCCCAACCATGCGCGAATATGCACCAACTATTTTAGATGTTACGCACTCCCTACAACAACCTAATCAATCTGCAGGTGTTACTGGTGGACGTCCTGATATGATAGAAACCATTGCCAGAGCTGGTATTGTTAACCATGTGGATGGCTTATTTATTGAAACGCATTTTGATCCCGCTAACGCCAAAAGTGATGGCGCTAATATGTTGCATTTGGATAATCTTGAAAAACTATTAACCAATTTGGTTGCTATTAGAAAAACGGTTCAAAGTTTATAATTTTTATTACTTTTGCCAACTGAAAATCTATTACAGATTTGCCTTTAATTTTGAATTTAAGGGCAAATCTGTAATTTTTTTTAGATAAACGTTAAGGAACATACATTTCTTACGTCCAAACAACCCAATCTAACTAAAGAACTAAATACAACAAATGATAGTAAACCCAACTAAAATGCTATTTATAGTATTTTTTAGCATTTTAAATTGGAGTGCTTTTTCCCAAAAAGATTCAACTTCACTTTACACATCTCACAATAAAGGTAAAATATTTTTAAGCTGGGGCGGCAACAGAGAGGCCTTTACCAAATCCGACATTACATTTAAAGGAGATAATTATAATTTTACACTGCAAGATGTAAAAGCCCATGATAAACCGAAAGGTTGGCACATAGATTATATTAACCCAACGCGCATTACTATACCACAAACTAATTTAAAAGTTGGCTATTTTATAACGGATAATTATTATGTAGCTTTTGGCGTGGATCATATGAAGTATGTCATGACTCAAAACCAATATGCTAATATTGATGGCTATATTAATTTGCCAGCAGACGAACCTGGTGCGATTTACAATGGCGTGTACCAAGGTGAGCAAATTCTAACCACGGAAGATTTCTTAACTTTTGAACACACCAACGGATTAAACTACGTGTATTTGGAATTTGGAAGGTTTGATGATTTATCATTTTTATTCGGTATTAAAAATACGGATATTTTTCAAATTAATATTACCGAAGGAATTGGTGCAGGTGTTTTATATCCAAAAACAAATACCAAATTATTACAAAAAGCCAGGTATGACGAGTTTCATGTATCTGGTTATGGTGTATCTTTAAATGCTGGTTTAAACTTAACCTTCTTTAAACATTTCTTTGTTCAAGGTGACTTAAGAGGTGGGTTTATTAATATGCCAGACATTAAAACCACAAGCAACTCCAATGATAGCGCGTCACAACATTTTATGTTTATACAAAGCGTTATTTCATTTGGCGCAATTTTTAGAATATAATTATGATTGAAATTAGAGAAGCCGTAATAAACGATTTACCTGAAATAACCAGTCTTTTTAGGAATACCATTTTACATATTAATTCCAAGCATTATACCGAAAATCAAATAGCCGTTTGGGCATCTGGTGCAGATAATGAAAAGAAATGGACGGCTCGTATTACCAAAAATTATTTTATTGTTGCTGAAACAAATAACATCATTGTTGGTTTTGCCTATTTAACACAAGGTAATTATTTAGACGGATTGTTTGTACATAAAGACTACCAACGTCAAGGCATAGGCGCCAAATTATTACGCGTTATAGAATCGCAGGTAATAATGGCAGGATTTAAAGAAATAAAATCGGATGTTAGCAAAACAGCCCTTCCGTTCTTTGATGATTACTATTACGAAGTCGAAAAAAAACAGCTTAAACATTTAAAAGGTGAAGTTTTTGAAAACTATATCATTTATAGAACGTTGTAATTACCGCCAAAACGATTTGTCTTTGTGTTCATAAACTTCTTTTAATATATCCATCAAAACGCCATCATTGACACCTTCAAGGGTTTTATACCGAAGCGATTTAACTATTTTACGCTTTTCGGAAACTAAATACGGATCAAATTTTTTGGAGATATAAGCCGAATGCCAAAAACCAACATCCACATAATCTTTACTTTGATTGATATAACAAATAGGCCGTTTCCCGATGTAATAACACGGTAATTTCCATTTATACTTTAATTCAGCTGTTGGCAAGGTGTGTATTATGACAGCTTGGACATGCATCATAATAGACTTAAATGGTTCGGGCTTATTTAAAATATAGACTTCGGCTGGTTTCATATTTTTTTCTCTTCGTTCAAATTTAACATAAATTTATTTGTAATTATTCGAAATTAAAAACTAACTTTGTATTTCAAAGTACTTTTATATGGAGTCAAAAGATTATTTAAAAGACATTACCGAAATTAAAAACCTGATGAATAAGTCGTCCAGGTTTATTTCATTGAGTGGTTTATCAGGCATTCTTGCAGGAATTTATGCGCTTATAGGTTCAGCAGTTGCCTATTGGTTGGTAATGAAGTATAGTAATGGCACACTTATTTTAGATGGTTATATTTTTAAAATCGTGATGATCGATTTGTTTCTCATTGCCTTCTTAAGCATAGTTACCGGTATTTTCTTAACCACTAGAAAAGCCAAAAAACATGGCGAAAAAATTTGGGATGGGACTTCCAGACGATTAGTAATAAACTTTTTAATCCCTCTTATTGCAGGCGGTTTGTATATTCTGATAATTTTAGGGCAACAAAAATATGGTCAAACAGGTGCTTTAATGCTTATTTTTTATGGATTAGCATTAATTAACGCTTCCAAATATAGTATTGGTGATATTCGCTATTTAGGTTTTATACAAATTATTTTAGGCCTAATTTGCGCGTTATTTCCTGGATACGGATTTTGGCTTTGGGTATTAGGTTTCGGGATTATGCATATTATTTATGGTACGTGGATGCATTTTAAATATGATAGAAATCCAACGTTGAATAATTAGAATAAAATTTGATTCGCGCGAAAGCGGGAAACATTATGAGCATTATAAACAACATAAATAAAGTATTTGATCATAGAATCCGCTTAGGCATCATGTCTGTTCTGATGGTGAATGAATATGCCGATTTTAATATGCTGAAAGAACTTCTAGGAGCTACCGATGGCAATTTAGCAAGCCATACCAAAGCCTTGGAAAAAGCTGAATACATTTCAGTAGAAAAACAATTTATTGCTAGAAAACCAAATACGCGCTATGCCACAACTAAATTGGGCAGATCCGAATTTAAAAAGCATATTGAAGCCCTTGAAAAATTAATTAATAAAACCTAAAATTTTGAATACGCTCAATTAGAGCTATTTTTTTATCAATCTACTTTGTAATTCAAAGTACTTTAAACTCAAACACATGGACCATACAAACAAACCGCAACAGAACAAATTTGGAAACTGGATTAAAACATCCATAACAGCTAGAATGCTTATGGTAGGCTTCTTGGTAATCATTCTACTAATTCCGTTAGCATTTATTAATGATTTAATTTCAGAACGCTCCAGAAGGCAACAAGACGTTGTTCATGAAATTAATGACAAATGGGGAAATAATGTAATGGTTTTCGGACCTATTTTAAAACTGCCTTATAAAACCTATTCGGAAACAAAAACCTACAACGAAAAAACTAAAACCTATTTAACAGAAACCAAAACGGAAATTAACTACGCCTATATATTTCCCGAAAGTTTACAAGCAGAAGCCGATGTGAATTCTAAAACACTAAAACGCGGAAACTTTGAATCGGCTGTTTATACAACCAATATGAATTTTAGTGGTCATTATATAAAACCGCAACTCCAACTTAAAGACATCAAAGACGCTGATATAATTTGGGATAAAGCCAGCATCATTATAAAAACCTCCAATTTAAAAGGCATTAAAAACGAAGTGAATCTGAAGCTAAATGATAGCAGTTATAAATTTGAAACCAATTTTACCGATAACGCCAACCACTATGCTGGAAATTTAGACGAATTAGAATCCGGATTTTTAAAGGAAAAAGATGTTCCAAAGTCCGAAGCTATTTCATTTAGTTTTAGCATGGCCTTTAATGGCAGTCAGGATCTTCAAATTATTCCTATTGGAAAAACAACCACTATGACAATGGCATCCAATTGGGCTGACCCCAGTTTTATTGGTAATTTCCTACCTAATGATGAAACGAAGGCCATTTCAAAAGACGGTTTTGAAGCGCAATGGAAAATACTTCATATTAATCGTGCTTTTTCGCAACAGTATTTAAACCAAGTTCCAAATTTGAACCAATATGCGTTTGGCACCAAATTTATGGTCATGGTAGATGAGTACCAAAAAAGTGAACGTTCTGCCAAGTATGGGTTTTTAGTAATTGGATTAACGTTTTTAGTATTCTTCTTAATTCAAACATTAAGCAAAATAAGCATCCATCCGTTTCAATATTTAATGATTGGCTTGGCATTAACCATGTTCTACACATTATTAGTATCTATTTCAGAACACAGCAACTTTTTAAAAGCCTATTTAGTTGCAGGTATTTCGGTTATTATGCTGATTACTATCTATTCAAAATCCATATTAAAAACCATGAAGTTCCCCTTATTTATTGGTTTATCCCTAACGGCTTTATACACGTTTATATATGTGATTATTCAATTAGAAAATTACGCGCTTTTAGTTGGCAGTATTGGGCTGTTTTTAATTTTAGCAAGCGTCATGTTTGTCTCCAGAAAAATAGATTGGAATAACGATTAAGTTTGGTTGATAGTGCTAACCTCATTCGGCATATTCAATATAAAGAATGAGGTTTTTAAAAAAAAATAACAATGAAAGGATTACAAAACTTCGGAAAAATGACCGCTTTAATTAGCTTTGGAATAGGAACGTCCATATTCACACTCTATTTATATTTTGGCGAACCTAGTTTCCCAATTCTCTTTGGATTCGTATTTATTATAGTTGCGTTCATTATAAATATAACCATCCTCACCGTATTAATTGGTTCTGCTATTTTAAACCCTAAAAATCGATTAGAATCTCTAAAAACTTGCGCCATTATGTTGTTGAATATTCCTGTCGTCATATTATATTTCTACATCATTTTCCCTTTCATATTCTAAATAATACGACTCATGAAACTACACTTCAATAGAATATATTTCTTAGGCTTCGTTATATTATTCATAATCGAAGGACTCATTGCTTACTTTTTAAAAACAGGCTTTATTCGTCATACCTTTGGCGATTTTCTCATCGTGATTCTACTCTACTGTTTTGCGAAAAGTTTTATAAATGCCAAACCAATCCCTGTCGCTTTTGCTGTGCTTTTATTCGCTTTCATAATTGAATTTTTACAACTAGGAAACCTATTAGAACATTTAAACCTACAGAACAATACCTTCGCTATACTTATTTTAGGAAGCACGTTTCATGTATCAGATTTAATAGCTTACACCTTGGGAATAGTTACTGTTTTAATTTTTGAACTTAAACTGAAGACATTATGAATACTTTAAAAACACTAGTACTAAAGCGCTTTAAAATCTTATCGCTACTCACGATTTCTATGGGGTTTAGTGTGCTTTTATTACTGATACGAATGAAAATTACACATTCCTTCTTTTTCATTTTTTTGGTGTGGAACCTGTTTTTAGCTGCAATTCCTTACGCTATCACCACATATTTAGTGAGTAAACCTAAACTTTCCAAATTCACCCTATTAATGAGTGGCATAATTTGGCTGTTGTTTCTACCAAATGCACCATATATTATTACAGATTTATTGCACTTAAAAATTAGTTCCAACAACTTATTATGGCTTGATGTTTTAATAGTCACATCATTCGCTTATAATGGGTTAATTCTATTTTTTCTTTCCCTATTCGATATGCGAAAATTACTTTTAAAACATGTAAGGAAGTCTATTGTTACATATAGTTTTCCCATTATATTTCTTTTAACAGGATTTGGAATTTATTTAGGTCGGTTTTTAAGATATAATTCTTGGGAAATACTCAATAAGCCGTTTCATCTTTTAGATGATTGCTTGAATATTTTATTACAACCAAATCATCATGCAGAAGCTTGGTTATTTACTCTAACATTTGCCGCTTTTCTGGGAATTGGTTTTAAGATGTTTTCAGCATTTCAGAAGACCATAAACAGTTAAACTTCCCGATTCTTCTCCTGAATTTTTCGCACAATATTGGCGGCCATATTTCTAGGTATAAAGCGTGGTAAGGTGCCTAAAATTTTATTAATGCCTCCAGGAATTGCAACGCATTTCCCTTTCATCATGCATTTGTATCCATAAGCAGCTACCGCTTGGGCACTCGCCATATTAAAGGTGATTTTGTTTTCAGAACAATCATTAGCAACCACTTGCTGAAATGATGTTTTGGTGGGCCCTGGACATAGGGCTGTTACCGTTACTCCAGTTCCTTTAAGTTCGTTAGAAATGGCTTCTGAAAACGATAAAATATACCCTTTGGTGGCATAATATAAACACATTAAAGGACCAGGTTGAAAGGCTGCCAATGACGACAAGTTTAATATTTTTCCGGAACCTCTTTTAACCATACCTTCCACCACTAATTTCGTTAAGTGTGTCGTGGTTAAAACATGTAAATTTAGCATTTGAGATTGGCGTTCCCAATCCACTTCATGAAACGCTCCAAAACACCCAAAACCTGCATTATTAACTAAAGCATCAATTTCTGTATTGCCTAATTCCGACATAATTTCTGAAGATATATTGATTTGACTTAAATCTTTAGCCATAATCTTCACATCAACAGAAAATAATTTTTCTATATCATGTTTTGCTTCCTCAAGCTTTTCAGAATTTATATCTACTAGAACCAGATTATAATCATCTTTGGCAAATAAAAGTGCCAATTCAAATCCCAAACCTGATGCGCCTCCAGTTATTAATGCTGTTTTAATCATACGCTTAAAAAGTTATTTTCCATCAACATAATCCTGCAGGTAAGCAAAACGCTTGGTTAATTTTCCGTCATTAGTAATCCGAGCACGTTTTAAAATACCACGTTCATCATCGTTGAAAAAAGCAGGAATTACGTGTTCCAAAAACATTTCACCAAAACCTTCACTAGCATCTTTCGGTAATTCGCAAGGCAAATTATCAACTGCCATAACGGTTATGGCATTTTTAGCATCAAAAGCCACTTCGCTTTCTGCTTTCGCATCATAACCATAAAATGGATCTGCAATAGTTGATGCTCTTAAAGTTGATGCTACAGGACCATCCACATCACAGCTAATATCAGCAACATACTTTATTTTAAAATCTGGATCCTTCGCGTCGTCTCTTGTAAATAAATACTACATTATTTTATAAAAATGACCGGCATAAAGAAATCTGTTACTTTAGCATAGCCATAAAATTACTTTCGTAACCCGTTGGGTCTTTATAAAATTCTTGCTTAAAGCCTACTTTACCATCTTTGCGTTTATTGTATTCCATAACATCGGCCAGTAATAAACAGGCTCCGAGAAGGTGCTGGTAATGTACAAAGCATCACTAACTTCTTTAATTTTTAAATGATCAAGAATTTCTTTAGCACCTTGTGCTACTTTACCAGTTCCTGTCAAAAATTTTTATGTTAGGATGTTATTTTATCTAATTTGCTTTTACAGCATCCAACAGCCAAGGTTTCCACTTTAGGCAAAGTAAATAAACCGTTACGCAAACCTAAATACGGAATCCGTTGTAAGCACCTACTAACCCGCAAACGACCAAAGCCAATAAGTCGCGATCCTGTTTGACGTACAATAGTTTCATGATCATACATAGAAATATTATTATCCAACATTGCCAAAAGAAGCTTTCATTGTACGGTGTTTTTTTAATGGTATGCGAAAAGAAGAAGTATTTTTTATTAGGTATTAAATATTCAACCGGTCTCCTTAACGCCTAACATAACATCGCAATTGCTCACATCATGGTTACGTAAATCAAGTGCTTTGTATGCTGAATCTGAAAATACGAATATCGCTAGACTCCACAATAAATTTGCTAATTTTCGTGTCGGCTAATTTTTCTTGGTGAAAATACCACACGTCTATCTGTGGATTTTTTCGTTCTTTATTATGGCAAATGAATACGCATATATTATATTTTCGTTAACCAAGCCCAATATGTTCATGAAAACGAAAAACGTTTTAATACTTGAACTGACACATGTGCCGAATATAACTTTGGCATGTCGCACGAAAATACATGGAATTCGATTGTAACAACTTTTTGGTAACTTCGCTTTCCTTTGAGAAATCTTTAAAAAATGATTTTTTTGAAATAGATTCCGAAGTAATGGGGATAAATTAAAGGATACAAAAGTAATTTTGCTGAAGAGATCCCAATTATGCTTGGGGTAATTCAATCACGCAAAAAAATTTTGTTATTTCATTAAATGGGTCGACTGGTTTTGACAGCGATCACCATTTGTAAGCACGTCGTAATGACTTTGAAACACGTAAAAGGCCAGGTCAAACTTTAAACGGCGAGAATAATACGCTTTAGCTGCGTAATCTGAATTATAGTAAGATTGTGCTAGTTCCTACTAGGTAGAAGGCTAAATGTCTCCTGAAAGTTGATTAACGGCGTTCTAATAGAGGCATCGTAAAAGTTAATATAGCATACATAGCGCTTTGATGTATGTGAAACTCAAAAAAGATAAGGTGTTAGTAGTTGTCTTTAACCAGCTAACACACGAAAACCCAAGAAAAGAATGTAGAAAGCCCTTTGATGGCTTGTTTGGACGAGGGTTCGATTCCTCCGACTCCACAATTACCCGCAACATGGTTGCGATTTTAAAAAAGCTCAACAAGTTTTGATTGAGCTTGTTGTTTAATAGCGCTTGGCTGAAAGCACAACAGGTTACGTTTACAGAATGGAGTGATTGGTAACAACGCAGTTAATCTGATATTCCATTTTAACTGTATTATTGGTTTACAGTTTAAATTTTTAAAGGATAATTTTGGGATAATTTTAACGAAAAATTGATCAAAATATTTTTTCCAAGCGATACTCCACACACTTAAATTACGTAGATCTACGTATTTCTACTTTGGGTTTAAATATCTTATATTTATAATGATAATGTAGGTATAGATACTGTCTATATCCAATTGTTGGAACATTTACTAGAAAGTTGAGAATGCTTTATTGGAAATCACACTTGTCTTTTTTTAAAATCTCTGACAAATCATATAATCATCTTTCTGAATAATCTATTAGTTTTGTGTTATTGTTTCATTAAATTAGACTGCTCTTTAAATTTTTGAATTTTTAGTTTTAAAAACTTTCTTATATGACTGCAACTGTTGAATATGATTGAATTGAACCATTTCAAACTGACTGTGTAATTTTTTAAATTTGTAAAATATCTATAACACTATGTAAACGATTATATTCTTTTACTTCATTTTCAAAATCAATTGAAATTCCTTTTAATAAAAAGATTTTAACATTTTACTCATTATCTGGTATATCTATTATATTCTATGTACAAAATACTAATTTACAGTATATTTAAAATAAAAGAAATCTTCATTTTGCGTATATCTTATTTTTTGTTTATAACTCCAAAGTTATACAACTGATTAACAGAAAGTTAGTCATTATATTTGTGTACTTATAGATAAAATGGTAAAGAAAACAAATAAGTAAAAACACTAAATTCTACAAAAGAAATGATAATGGGTCAAGAATTCATATTTCTCTCTTTATTCTTATTATTATTGGAATAGTATGCTTTTATTTATTTCATTTAAAAATAGATAATTGGGAATTTTCAAACTTTCAATTAGGGACTTATGATTTTTCTAAATTTAGTTTTTTGTCTCTTTATTTTTTACTTGACTTTTTAGAAGACAATTTAATCATTACAAAAGAATTAGATATATTAAACTTAAAGCAACTGATTTTGAATTTACCTCAAAATAAAAATACTTAAAGAATAGATAGTGAGTTGAATTTAAAATATAAAAACGTGTCCTAAAGTATAAAAAAAATGCTATTTTTTAGGGCTTGCATATATCGTTGTTTTGCTAGCTTCTGATTTTCCTTGGAAAATCCTCGCACAACACGCAACTTTCCTCTACAAAAACGTTGGCAATTATGACCCGTCCTGAATAAGGCTACATAATTTTAAACATTATGTATAGAAATGACAGTAATTAGACGTTACAGTGAACCTTTAAATTAAAATTTTATTGAGCTTACCATCGGAAATAATAAAGAGCGAACTTTGTGGGCTCTACTCATTGCACCTACAACAGTGAATGTGGATTAAAAAGTACAATCGTAAAGACTTAATGAACACCAGAGTAAAAGTGGAAACAAAGACGAAATATCAAGAATTAAAACACTTCAAAAGAGATTGAACAGCTTAAGAAACTGCTACTTAAAAAGATCCGATGCTATGGTAGAAGAATCTTATCTAGAAGTAGCTGCAGAAGATCTTGTTAAATCTATTGCTGAACTAAAAGTTAAGTATAAAGCCTTAATAAGAGCTAAAGATAACGGTGGATTTGCTTTTAACGACTATAACCCATTGTTTTGGGCTTAAACGTAATATTATAAATACAAAGCTAGAGCTGATAAGCGTTTAAGACTAGAACAACAGATTCTAAACATCGTTAGAAAAAGACGCAAATCCCTTCCTAGAGAAGGTGTTGTAAACTTATTAAATCTTAGATGTAGATTTTACTAAAGCCAATATTAAAATCGGTAGAGACACTTTTTCAATGTGCTTAAAACACCAAATGCTGACATTTTAAAGAAACTAGTGCTAGAACTACGAACTTTATCATCGATTTTATAAATATAACAACATCATAAAGACGTAGAAATCAATAGGTTAACCAAGTTTGGGTTAGTGACATAACTTATATTAGAACCCTAAAGGCTTTGTTATCTGGCTTTTTAATAACAGACATGCACTCCAGGAAAATAGTTGGTTATGATATTAGTGATAGCTTGGAATTAAAAGGATGTGAGAGCGCTTAATAAGGCAATTTATCAAGCTAAAAGCATTAAACAATTTATTCATCATTCAGACAGAGGAATACAGTATTGTAGCAATGTATACACAAATACTCAAAAGAAAAAGATAAATATCAGTACAGACTGAAGAAAATCATTGTTACGAGAATGCCATGGCTGAACGTGTAAACGGCATCCTAAAAGATGAGTTTTATCTCGATCAGACCTTTGATAACGACACATGCCAAAAGAGCTGCAAAAATGCAATTAATTTATACAACGAAGTAAGATTACATTTATCTTTAGACTATAAAACACCTAATATGGTATATAAATTATCAGCTTAATCAATTTTAATCGGCCATATTTTGGACAAGACATTAAAACCAATCTGAATGAAAAAATTATATTTTTTTTGATATTATCTCAAAATTATATTGTAGCTCAAAATGACGAAAAAATCTTTATTAAATGTAAGTTTCGAGAAGTTTAAAAAATTATTGATGAAACCGAATCTGATTCTTTAATTGTAAGAGGTAACGGAATACAAGATTTAGGTAGATTTATTAATGATAAGGATATTTCAAAATTTATTATAAATCATCAATTTACGCATTTAAAATGTATAGACGAAGAAACAAATTTATATGAAGCGTATAAAGAACGAGGTAGGAGTTTGGGTTATCTGAAAGAATATAATTTAGCTTTACGTGATTTCACTAAAGCAACTGAATATATGAATCTGACCAATTTTTTATTTAAAAGATTAACTAAAGAAAGTATTGAAGATAATTATGGAGCCATTTCTGATTTCAAAGCAGAATCATTATCGGAGGACAATGAATTTAAAAGTAAAGTTAATTAACAAAAATTACCCATAATCAAATGTTTGTTGGGATAACTGACGAAATTTGAAAATTTAAATAAAGCTAATTACCAAAAATGCTAGCCTATTTCATTAGAGGTAAATATTTTATCTTATTTGAAGAAAAAGCAAAAAGGGTGTTTAGATTTGAGCAGGTCAAATGAATTAAGTTATCCTTAGCAATTGATGCTATAAAAGAAAATTGTAAATTTAAAGAATAAATAACTACTTACAACAAAGTACTGGGTAAAACCTGTCTGCCGACAGGCAGGCAAGTAAAACTCATTAACTTTTCACCAAAGTACTTTATAAGTATCGTCATATATTAATCCTGATTTGGCAATTGCAATAGCCTGTTTTAACAGCTTATTACATCCTGCAATTAATACTAAATTTTTGCTCTTCCCTTGACAACTATTCATCCATAAATCTCCTGCATGCCTTGTTGTACCTGCCTGCCTGCAGGTTTACAAAATTGGAATCATTGGGAACAACGCATTTAATCTGACTACTTTTCCTTACAAACGAAAGTTCAAACAGAAAACAAATTATATTTTTATAATTTAGATAATTCAAATCTTAATTAACCAATACATCATAACTTTGTTAAAAACTATGAACACAAAATAGCTTTCCTTCTACTATTTTCTATTTTACTTTGTAACTGTGCTTCTAGAAAAACAAAGATGCTGTTTTATTTAAAATCTGCAGATACTCAAACAGCAATGCAGCCGGCGTTAAATGTTTTTGAACCTAAAATTTCAAAGCTGCAAAAATCCGGTGGTGATTTTTGTGCATGGTGGCTATTGGACAGAAGGTGACAAAACACTTACGATTTTAGGAAGAAATTTTGCCAAAGTGATGTTGTAATTGCTGGCTATACGTTAAGTCCGAATGCTAATTATGATTCGATGGCTAAAGAAATTGCACAAGCAGTTAACTGGACTGTAAAAATATTGAAAAATATAAAGGTGATCCTGAAACAAATTTATGTCATGGGTCATAGTGCTGGAGGTCATTTAATTGCTTTAATTGCTACAAATCCAAAATATTTAGAAAATAAGAATGTGCTTAAAGGTGTTATTTAAATGATGCCGCTGGTTTAGATATGAAAATACATTTAGATAAAACCCACCAACAAGCGAACATCATTATGATGTAACTTGGACTAAAGATCCAGCAAACTGGAAAGACGCTTCTCCTATTTATTTTATGGATGAAAACATGCCTCCTTTTTAATTTATGTAGGCGAAAAACCTATAATTAATCATTTCAAAGCTTTTGTTGCAAAAATTAAAAACCTATCAACCAGATATAGAACCCATTTTCTTAAATGAACATGTACCAATGATGTCACAATTTATTTTTCCTTGAATAAGAGGTATGATGAATTTTGCAATTTATTACATCAGATAAATAAGGAATTCACCAACAACAATCAAATCAAATACACCACATTCCCATTCCCACAATAGCAGTTATACACCCTAAAATAAAATTCATTTAGTCGCTATAAAGTCAGTTTGTGTTCATTTTATCAGCAATAGTGGCATAAACGGAATACAAAATAAAGGAACCAACCGTGGAGCCAATGGAAAAATAGAAACTATTGAGAAACGAATACCAAAATAGTCTAACCCGATTAATAACGATATGGATGTAAAGTAAAATGGAATGGCAACCATATTTAATGAGGACATAACGATGCCGTAAAAATACGCTCGGGCTAATTTCTACCTTCTTTTTTTGATTCTTTTTAGTAACATGAAGTCTGAAAAAATTAACAGATAACAACAATAAATTCTGCACCTACTTTTGAATAGTAGTAATGTATTGGGAATTCTCCATCAAAATACTTGATAAATACGCACCAATATTCGCTTGAAAAACAAAACCGTAGCATAACTCCAATAAATAGTAAGCCGCTGGCACTTTAAACTGAATTTAACAACGGTTAGATTAAAAACTGGGGACAATCTTCCCATTATAGCAATAATAAATCCAAAAGCAGGTAAAAAGATCATAGTTTTTCTAGGCTCAAATAAACAATTTAAGGCTATAACCTATTGCTGTGTATCATTTTAGTTTAACTCATAAACATTCTCGAGTAGCACGTTTATTACCCATTATTTACAACCGTTTAAGATGTTTTTGTTAACTTGTTCCGTAATAAGAAACCAAAACCTGCACACTAAAACATTTAAATGGCCATTGAGAATATTCCAGAAATCTATATTACAAAAAATAAAAGACCAGACTTGTTTGTCTATGATTTTAAAATGAAATGATGTTGTTAAAAGTAAAGTCAATTGGGGATGCATATGTTTAGCTTTTACAAGTTGGTAAAGCAAGTTCACTTTGCAGGAACAACAGTTGCCGTAAATAAAGACCAGTCCCTATTACTAAAAAAGGGCAATTGGCTTGGACGGAGTTATTAGAAACGGAAGCCAAATATTACTGTAAGCTCTTCTTTTTTCTGAAGAAAAACTCAAAGAATTTCTAGAAAACATACAGCAAACAATCACGCAGTTTCAGACGACATTCTTACTTTCTTATTAGAATGATTCCTATATTACATCTACTCTAAACTCATTACCACCATTAGGCAAGCACCACCATTTTTATGGAGAATTACTTTCTGTAAAATTTGAAGAATTAATGCTGTATCTTTGGTAAGAAATATGGTAGAATTTGAGCGATATCTGCAATCGTTGATTGTTAAAGAAACCGCTCCTTTTAAAAAATTATTGAAAGTAAAATACATTCTATTTAAAGTTAGAAGAAATTGCATTTTTATGTCATATGAGTTTATCCACGTTTAAACGCCATTTTATTAAAGAATACAACGTATCTCCCGCAAGTGGTTCCATGACAAACGCCTTTTAAAAGGAAGACACTTTAGAGCAAGGCCATTTAAACCATCAGATATATTTAGAATTTGGTTATAATAACCTATCTAACTTAGTATCGCCCAAGAACAAATTCGATTTAGCCCAAAGGAAACGGCTCAATAAGAGCACGTATTCAATTTTGACCTTTTTCATAATTTATTGGACCTTTTTGCAAGTCAATAGAAACTCGCGCTGTATATTTGCATCAGATTAATAACAGTGCGCTAAAACAAAATATTATGAACATTACATTAGCACAAGCAGAAAAAGCAATTAATGCAGCAAACAAAATCGACAGCATTGACACAAAATGAATATTGCTATTGTAGATGCCGGCGCAAATTTGGTAGCATTTGGTAGAATGGATGGTGCCTGGTTAGGCTCATTAGACATCTCTATTAAAAAAGCAAAAACAGCCCGTTTTTTTGATATGAATACGGGAATTGTTGGTGAATTATCGCAACCAGGACAACCGTTATATAATATTGAGCATTCCAACAATGGACTAATTACGTTTCCAGGAGGTATCCCAATTAAAAACGCATCAGGCGAAATTATTGGCGCTATTGGTGTTAGTGGAAGTTCAGTGGAAAATGATCATGCCGTTGCAGAAGCGGGAGCGTCAGCCATCTAATAACTTACTAGTTAATAATAAAGAGGCTGTTTAAAAAGTAATTATCCTTTGTCAAACTGCGCGTAGCCCAAGTTTTAATGTTTTGAAAACCGAAGCATTTCCGCTACGCTCAATGTGACATTCAGCGTAGGATTTGACTTTTAGTACAGCCTCTTTTTCTTTTTTACAACTGAAATATAAAACACATTGCCAAACTTTTAGGCACGTTGATTATTGTCTTTTCTAGTATAGGCGCTATACATGTAAATCCACAAATGAATAGCAGTTTAGGGTTCGTTCAAATTTCCTTGGCTTTTAGTAGTATTGTAAATTCTCTGGTGTGTTTTTTTGAAATATTCTTAAGGTTTAAAACAAAATACAGCGCCAACTTTGGGCGCTATTTTAATGAGTCTAATGTGGAATTCATTACACAAAACAGCTATAAATTAAACATGAAGAATAGACACTGCTAAAAAAGTGAAATTCGCATTGCCTTTTCATCTCATAAAAAAGAACTACCTTTTTACACGCAAACTTTTAAATGTCTTATAAATGAAATTAACAAACAGCATTATTTTCATATAATCCGCAAGCGATGAAAACAATCAGTATGATATATATATTATTTTTCGCGGTTCTTTTTGTTTGCGAAAAAGATTCAGATGATAAGTATATTTTTTTCTTACACAATCGCTTTTTAGAAGATCACGAATTACAAGACGAACATCCTGAATACGGACGGACAGAATACACCGAAATTATTTCGGTATTTAAAGAAAACGGATTTCAAGTCATAAGTGAAAAGCGACAAGGCAATGTGAATGCTAGAGCGTATGCTATGAGAATGGTATCTCAAATTGATAGCCTAATTAAAACGGGCATTGAACCTCATAAAATAACAGTTGTTGGCACATCCAAAGGTGGATATATTGCACAGTATGTTTCTACCTTGGCAAATAATCCCGATTTGAATTTTGTGTTTATAGCGAGTTTTAGGGATACTGATATTCAAAATATTCCCGAAATAAACTACTGTGGAAATATTCTAACTATTTATGAAAAATCGGATCCCTATGGTGTTTCGGCAATAGCACGGAAGGAAAGCTCAACTTGCAAAATCAAAAATTTTAAAGAAATTGAACTCAATACCAAAATGGGACATGGCTTTTTATTTAAACCGCTCAACGCTTGGATGAAACCCACGATGATGTGGGCCAATGGAAATTATAATGAGCAATGAAACCCACAATATTTTAAATACAACAACTATACTCCAAAACCTGTAGATTTAATTTAAAATAATAATTTATAGTTTCAATTTTAAAGTATCTTTAGTGATATGGAAAAATTAAAAAAAGCATTCAGAATAGTTCTATACATTCTTGCAATTTTTATTATGCTATGCTCTATGCTTTCCATATTTAGGAATTCGGAAATTCGCTATTTAAAAATGCTTGACTTTCCACGGATCCAACTTTTTATAATTTCTTTAGCAACAATCTTAATTCTTTTAATTTTCATTCGGAAAAGAAGCTGGTTTAAAAACATATTGTTTTCGGGATTATTAATTGGTATACTAATTAATGGTTATTTTTTAATAAACTACACGCATTTAGTACCTGTAGAGGTCCCATCCGCGGAAGCACCATTTAATCCAAGCAACGAATTAAGCATGATAATAGCAAATGTTAAAATGTCCAATAAAAATGTGCAACCGTTAATGGATTTAATTTCTGAAAAGAACCCTGATTTAATACTCGCCATGGAAACAGACCAATGGTGGAGTAATAAATTAAATGTTCTGACTGCTAATTATCCCTACTTCCAACAAAGCACAAATAAAGTTGCGTATGGTATGGTTTTATACAGTAAACTACCTTTAAATATGATAGACGTAACGTATTTAAACAATAAAAAAGTGCCTTCATTTGAAAGTACCATTACCCTGAAAAACAATCAAGAAATTAGTTTACATTGTCTTCATCCAGTTCCACCAACACACTATAAAGACTTACCAGACAATGCCAATCAAGATGAAAATGCTATGAAAAAATTAGGGAAGCATATTCAAGATCGAAAACACCCAACTATAGTGGCTGGCGATTTAAATGATGTGGTTTGGTCCTATGTTGATGAATTAACGAACACCAAAAACATACTTTTTGACCTTAGGGTTGGCAGAGGGTTTTTTAATAGTTTTAGCGCGGAAAACATGTTTATGCGTTGGCCACTAGACCATGTTTTTGTTACAGAAGAATTTCGTCTAAAAAAACTAGAACGCTTATCTAAAATAGGTTCAGACCATTTTCCTATTTATGTGGAATTAGCACTAAAAAATTAGCTAAAGCGATGAAAGGAATATTCAATATTTACATAATAGTATTAATTGCTGTTTCAATGCTCTCGTGCAATTCAAAAAAAGAAACTTCAAGTCCGGAAACAGCATCTAAATTTTATACCGATTCCATTTTCAGTTCACAATTAGCTGAAAACAGAAAACATAATGTATACTTACCAACGGGTTTTAATAGGGAAACAAAATATCCTATTATTTATGCTACAGATGGCAGCAATACTATTGAGAATAGCTTTTATAAATTGTTATTAGATTCGCTCATAGACAATCAAATTATGAAACCTGTTATATTAATTGCAAGCCATTCTAATAGTAAAATTGCGGATAGCACAAGTAGTGCAACTGGCGATGGAAAAAAGGTATATCTGCAATACCGGAATTTTGAATATGTGAATAGACAACCAACTAGACCTGAAGATTCCTTACTCGTAAATAGATTTAGAAACCACATAATCTATTTTAAAGATGAATTAATATCCCATGTTGAAAATGAATTTAATCAAAAAATTGATAAAACGGACCGCTACTTTTATGGTGTATCAAATGGCGCTGGTTTTGGGTTAAGTTTACTACATGCGTATCCAGATAAAATAGGAACCTATATTTGTTTATCTACTTTTGGCGGAAACATTCAAAATAATCTTTGGAAATCTAACGTTGCTTATCCTGATTTATATTTACAATACGGAAGTGACGAACCATGGTTTTTGAAAGAAGAAGCCGATTTTTTGAAGTCAACATACGCCGAACTTAACCTACATGCCGAAATTAAAGAATTTAATGATGGTCATGACTATAATAAATGGCAGGAAGCTTTTACTGAAACTATTATAACATTATTTAAAATATAATCCTCTTGCAAACAACCATTTTAAATTGGTTAGCGTTTTTTTCTATATGCTACGAGTTTAATTGGGCACAACAACCGCATGTCCTTCATGCTCCCATTTGGTAATACCGCCTTTAAAATCATAAATTTTGGTAAAGCCAGCATCCAGCATTTTTTCGGCACATTCCGCACTTCTACCGCCGGATTTACAATATAGAATAACCGGTTTATCTTTATCTAGCTTTAAAATATCTTCATCGAAGGTTTCGGATAAGAAATCAATATTTTGAAAATTAGCAATATAACCTTCAGCATATTCTTCCGGTGTACGAACATCAATTAGTTGCACATCATCAAGATCTAAAAGCATCTGCATTTCTTCTGTTGTAACTACCTGAATGGCATCGTTTTTAGACGATTGCTGGCAACTAGCAATACTTAAAACCAGTATTAACAAAGCTATTCCAAATATATTTTTCATAATTTTTTATTCTATGGTTCAATGACTTCACCTGTCCATTCCGTAAAACCACCCATTAAATTATAAGCGTTTTCAATTCCTAATTGATTCATAATTGCACAAGCTTGCGCACTACGTCCTCCCGATCTACAATAGATATAATAATTTTTTGAAGCGTCTAAAGTTTGGATTTTCTCCATAAATACCTGACTCTGAAAAATATCCAATTGTTCAGCATTAGGAATCATGCCTTCCGCTACTTCTTCATCTGTACGAACATCTATAATAACGGCTTCAGGATCTTTTTCTAATTGCTCACGCCAAGCGGCTTGTGTTAAATCTGACATATTAATTTTAATTTCTTCAAAATTACTACTTATTCATTAATAGACGAAAAAAAATCCGAAATGTTACGTTCCGGATTTCTTAATCTTTTCCAATGGTTCTGCCAAATGCTATAATTCACAGAAAACAATTTAATTTCATTACACCTTTATCGTACAACCAATGGCACGTGTATGTGTTTCTTTAATGGTTTTTCCTGCCAACAAAGCATCCACAGCATTTTCAACATATTTCTGATTCACTGCATTGGCATCTTGATAATTATCATCAATAGCACCAATATATTTTACCTGATTGCCATTGGCTGTTTTTTCCAAAATATAGACATGAGGCGTTTTCGTAGCCCCATATTGTGGATAAATTTTCTGTCCTTTATCCATTAAATATGGAAATGTAAAACCTTTGGCTTTGGCTCTAGCTCTCATTGCTTCCATGCTATCCCCTTTTTGAACATCAGGGTTATTGGGCATAATAGCAATAACTGGATATCCTTTTGATGCATATTTTTTATCCAATGCAGTAATACGGTCTTCATAAGCCACTGAATATGGACACGTATTACATGTGAAAATCACGATAAAACCCTTGGCGTCTGTGTAGTCTTTTAAAGAAACCATATTGCCATCTATATTCTCTAAGCTAAAATCCGTTGCTATATCACCTACTTTGTAACCCGCATCTTCTGTTTTTACGGTAAAAGCAAAAAAGGAGATTACTGCTAACAGCACAAATGTTGTTTTAAGTGTTTTCATTATTATTATTTTAAAAATTTATTAAGTTCTATTTGTAATTCTTGATAGGTGAAAGTTTGCTCATAAAAAGCTCTTTTATCCTTATTGTAAATAAGTGTTGCGGGAATAGCACCACTCCACTCCGCACTCACTTGTGGAATCCAACTATTTGCATCCACATCATTTAAAACTAAAATATCAGACTGCAAATTATGCTTACTTATAAAGGGTTTAAGTTTGCTTTCATATTGATGTGGAAAATCTAAACTCACCAATAAAACCTTCACATTTTCAGAATGATAATCGTTTCCTAACTTTTCAAAAGCTGGTAGTTCTTTAATACAAGGCGCACACCAAGTTGCCCAAAAATTAACCACATAAACGGTATCATCCGTTTTATTTAAAAAAGGCTTTAGTCCTTCAAAGTCATAAATAGCGAGACTATCTTTAACCTCTTCAATATGTGTATTGGCATTTTGAGTTTGTTCTTTTTTAGAAATATCTTGACAACTCCAAACGATAAGCACCAAAAAACATAACATATATTTCATCTGATAAAAATACATATTTGTTTTTAATTGATTTGCTGTTTAACAAACATTTAAACGAACAGAATCCCTTTTAAATCATTTTTATTCAATAATTTTTGGTTAGTTAAATTTTCATTTTATATTTGACCTATATTAAAATACTCATGAACACAATTTTAAATCATACGTGGTGGTGGAACAATCGAAATTCAAAATTCGTGAACTAATCCTATCCGTATATTTAAATTAAACATACTTAAAAAGGCTTGTCATTCACGACAAGCCTTTTTTTTTTGAAATCATATTTATGAAAACATTTAGTCTTTACACACATTATAAAAAAATACTTGCCGATACCATTACACCTGTGGGTGTGTATCTGAAAATTCGCGATAAATTCCCGAATAGTATTTTATTGGAAAGTAGCGATTATCATGCTAACGATAATTCATTCTCTTATATCTGTTGCAATCCTATTGCGTCTATATCCGTGAAAAATGAAGAAATCACCCAAGACTTTCCTGATGGCAGCCAATTGATTCATAAAATTTCAAAAAAGAATGATGTGGTGGATAGTATTCATAAATTTACCAAGCGTTTTAAAATACATTCGGACACCGATTTTAAATTTATAAACAATGGTGTTTTTGGGTATATGGCTTATGATGCGGTTCGCTATTTTGAAGATATTTCTATCGCTAAAAAAGAAGGTCATCAAGATATTCCAGACGTTTATTATGCGGTTTATCAAAATATCATTGCCATTAACCACCATAAAAACGAAGCCTATATTTTTGCACATTGTTTTAACACGGAAACAAATATTAATGAGGTTTTACAACTCATTACCTCCCGAAACTTTGCTGCATTTAACTTTTCAACATCAGGAGAAACCACGTCCAATTTAACTGATAATGCCTATAAAGAACAAGTAGAACTCGCTAAACAACATTGCGCGCGAGGAGATGTTTTTCAGTTGGTATTATCTAAAAAATTCTCCCAAAAATTTAAAGGTGATGAGTTTAATGTATATCGTGCCTTACGAAGTATTAATCCTTCTCCTTACCTATTTTACTTTGATTATGGCGATTTTAAAATCTTTGGAAGTTCGCCAGAAGCACAATTAGTAGTAAAAGGAGATCAAGCAGAAATCCACCCCATAGCGGGAACGTTTAAACGAACGGGTAATGATGAAAAAGACGCTATTCTTGCCAAACAGCTTTCTGAAGATGATAAGGAAAATGCCGAACACGTTATGTTGGTAGATTTAGCACGAAATGATTTAAGTCGCCATGGCAGTCAGGTAAAAGTTGAAACCTACCGAGAAGTCCAGTTCTTTTCACATGTTATTCATTTGGTAAGTAAAGTTATTGGCAAAAAGCATGCAGAAACAACTACTATGCAAATGGTTGCAGATACATTTCCTGCAGGAACATTAAGTGGTGCTCCTAAACATAAAGCCATGCAACTCATTGAAAAATACGAAACAACGAGTCGTGATTTTTATGGAGGTGCTATCGGTTTTATGGATTTTCATGGTAATTTTAATCATGCCATTATGATTCGGACTTTTTTAAGTAAAAATCACGAATTACATTGGCAAGCTGGCGCAGGATTAGTGTCCAAATCAGATCCTGAAAGTGAATTACAAGAAGTATATAATAAATTAGGCGCTTTAACAAAGGCGATAGAATTGGCAACCGATATTTAAAAATGGAAAACAAAACACACATATTAGTTATTGATAACTACGATAGTTTCACCTATAATCTGGTACATTATTTAGAAGATTTGGATTGCGAAGTGACTGTAAAACGAAATGACCAACTCACTTTAGAGGAAGTTGATGCGTTTGATAAAATTGTGTTATCTCCAGGACCAGGTATTCCAGATGAAGCAGGTTTACTAAAAGCCATCATCCAAAAATATGCATCCACAAAAAGCATTTTAGGAGTTTGCCTAGGCCAACAAGCTATTGGCGAAGTGTTTGGCGGAACCTTAACCAATTTAGAAACGGTGTTTCATGGTGTTGCTACACAAATTACAGTATCAGTTGATGATGAAGCACTTTTTAATGGATTAGGGAAAAGCATGGAAGTTGGTCGTTACCATTCATGGGTTGTTCAAGAAAATTTACCTGATGTTTTAGAAGCAACATCCTTTGATGACAATGGGCAAATAATGTCACTTCGTCATAAAGTATTTGATGTTCGTGGTGTTCAGTTTCATCCAGAATCTGTTTTAACACCAAATGGGAAACAGATGTTAGCCAATTGGCTGAAGAGTTAAATAGATAAGAGAAATGATTCAAAATATAGCGTAAAATATTGGAGGTTTTTAGTTAAAAAAATATGAGGTTGTGATTTGTTAATGTGTTATTTGGTTATTCAGTTATCAAGTCATGACACCAAAATAACGCATATGTCATTAATTCATTAACCGAATACTCAAAAAATAAAAATAGCTCCTAAAAAAAGAAGGGTTCCGTCTTAAACAAGAACATAATATCAAAAAGATGAAAAACATACTTAACAGACTTATTAATCAAGAGCATATTTCCAGCGATGAAGCTAAAGGTGTATTGGTTAATATTTCAAAAGGCAACTACAATCAAAGCCAGATTACATCATTTTTAACGGTTTATATGATGCGAAATATTACGCTTGAAGAACTTCAGGGCTTTCGTGATGCTTTACTAGAGTTGTGTATTCCTGTAGATTTAAATGGTTATAACGCCATAGATTTATGCGGTACTGGAGGCGATGGTAAAGACACCTTTAACATTTCAACTTTGGCTTCATTTGTTACAGCTGGAGCTGGTGTACATGTTTCAAAACATGGTAATTACGGCGTATCTTCTGCTTGCGGATCATCCAATGTCATGGAGCATTTGGGGATTAAATTTAGTAGCGATATAGGTTTTTTAAAAACCTGTTTGGACGATGCAGGCATATGTGTACTGCATGCGCCTTTGTTTCATCCAGCCATGAAAAATGTAGCACCAATTCGTCGGGAATTAGGCGTGAAAACATTTTTTAATATGTTAGGCCCTATGGTTAATCCGTCCTTTCCAGAAAATCAACTTGTAGGTGTTTTTAGTTTAGAATTATTGCGCCTCTATAGTTATCTCTATCAAAATTCAGATAAAAAATATAGCATTGTCCATGCTTTAGATGGCTATGATGAAATATCATTAACAGGTTCCGCAAAAGTGATTAATAATGCATCAGAAAAAATGATTAACCCTAGTGATTTTGGTGTGGAAACACTCTCACAACAAGCTATTCATGGTGGTGATTCGGTTGCTTCCTCTGCAAAAATATTCACGCATATATTAGATGGACAAGGTACCATTGCCCAAAACAATGTGGTTTGTGCCAATGCCGCTTTAGCTATTTCTACAGTTAAAAACATACCCATTTCAGAAAGCTTTGCATTAGCCAAAGAATCCTTGCATAGCGGTCAAGCTAAAAAACGATTTAAAAAATTAGTGGCTTTAAGTAAAAAATAAAAACATCTATAAATACGAAATTGGTCATGGATATATTAGAAAAAATAGTTGCAGATAAACGCTTGGAAGTTGCATTAAAAAAACAACTTATTCCTTCATTGCAATTGGAGCAATCTGTTTTATTTGAACGCGAAACCATTTCGCTCGTTAAAAATTTACAACATAGTCCTTTCGGTATTATTGCGGAACATAAACGACGCTCACCTTCCAAACAGGTTATCAATCACAATTTAAATGTATTTGAGGTAGCCCAAGGCTATGAAAAAGCGGGTGTTTCTGGGATGTCCGTTTTAACGGATGGCAAATATTTTGGTGGATCATTAGACGATTTATTGTTAGCACGATCAAGTTGCAATTTGCCGCTTTTACGTAAAGAATTCATTATTGATAGCTACCAAATTTTAGAAGCTAAAGCCTATGGCGCAGATGTCATTTTATTGATAGCTGCCATACTAACACAAGAAGAAATTAAAAGCTTTTCAGAATTTGCTAAAAGCTTACAATTAGAAGTGTTATTGGAAGTCCATAACGAAGCAGAACTGCAGAAATCCATTATGCCGAGTTTAGATATGATTGGTGTAAATAATCGGAATCTAAAAACCTTTGAAGTCTCATTAGACACGAGTAAAATATTAAGTAATCACATTCCAAACGAATTTATAAAGATTTCTGAAAGTGGCATCAGTAATGTAGAAGCTATAAAAGAATTAAAGCCCTTTGGTTTCCAAGGGTTTTTAATTGGAGAAAATTTTATGAAGACGGATAATCCAGGTGAAAGCGCTAATCATTTTATAAACCAATTTTAGCTATGAAATTAAAAGTTTGTGGCATGAAATTTCCAGATAATATGGAAGCGGTTGCCAAGTTGGGACCCGATTATTTGGGTTTCATATTTTATAAGAAATCAGCTCGCTTTTTTGATGGTGTTATCCCAACATTACCTAATACCATTAAAAAGGTAGGTGTATTTGTAGATGCTTCACCAAAAGAAATAATAACTATTGCAAATAATTATAATTTGGATGTTGTGCAATTACATGGGAACCAAACCAAAGAATTTGTTTTAATGCTCAACGGACTCGCCACGCTTTATGCTGCCAAAGATTTTGAAGTTTGGAAAGTGTTTAGTGTTGGCCAACATTTCGATTTTAAAGATTTACAGCCTTTTGAAAATAAAGTGAGTAAATATCTTTTTGATACCAAAGGCGAACTTCAAGGCGGAAATGGATTCATCTTTAATTGGGATCTCTTAAAAGAATACCCTTCAGCAAAACCTTTTATATTAAGCGGTGGCATTGGTTTAGATGAAGTGGAACACATTAAAGAATTTTTAAAGCAAGATGTTTCAAAAAAGTGTTATGCATTGGATGTGAATAGCCAATTTGAAACAGAGCCTGGCCTTAAAAACATGGAGACTATAAAAGAATTTAAAAACAGATTGCATCACCTCAAGTGATTTTTAAGGAACTAAAACATAGTATCGAGAAGTAAAACGGTTGGATTCAATTAATTGAATATTACGGATTTAACAACAACAAAATAATATGACTTACAATATCAACGAGAAAGGTTATTACGGAGAATTTGGAGGCGCTTTCATTCCAGAAATGCTTTATCCAAACGTGGAAGAGTTACGTCAAAAATATTTAAAAGTTTTGGCGGAGCCTGACTTTCAAAAAGAATTTAAAGCTTTACTAAAGGATTATGTAGGCAGACCGTCTCCATTGTATTTTGCCAAGCGACTTTCCAAAAAATACAAAACCAAAATCTATTTAAAACGGGAAGATTTAAATCATACAGGTGCGCACAAAATCAATAATACTATTGGACAAATTCTTATGGCGCAACGTTTAGGCAAAAAACGCATTATTGCCGAAACTGGTGCTGGACAACATGGTGTGGCAACGGCAACCGTTTGCGCTTTAATGGGATTGGAATGCATTGTTTATATGGGCGAGATTGATATGGCTAGACAAGCACCAAACGTAGCAAGAATGAATATGCTTGGCGCTAAAGTAGTGCCTGCAACTTCGGGGAGCAAAACACTAAAAGATGCGACTAATGAAGCCATACGAGATTGGATTAATAATCCGGTAGATACACACTATATTATAGGTAGTGTGGTTGGTCCACATCCCTATCCAGATATGGTATCACGATTTCAAGCTATTGTTTCAGAAGAAATAAAATGGCAATTGCAAGAACATGAAGGTAGTCCGAATCCTAATTATGTGATTGCCTGTGTTGGTGGTGGTAGCAATGCAGCCGGTGCTTATTATCATTTTTTGGAGGACACCAACGTAAAACTAATTGCTGTTGAAGCTGCTGGAAAAGGTGTTCATACTGGTGAAAGTGCTGCAACATCGGCTTTAGGGAAAATAGGAATTATTCACGGCAGCAAAACTTTATTAATGCAAACTACTGATGGCCAAATAACAGAGCCTTATTCTATTTCCGCAGGATTGGATTACCCAGGTGTTGGCCCCATGCATGCGCATTTATATCAATCTGGTCGTGCAGAATTTCTAGCCATAACAGACAACGAAGCTATGGAAGCAGGTTTAGAATTATGTCAGTTAGAAGGTATTATTCCGGCTATTGAAACGGCTCATGCCTTGGCTGTATTTAAAACGAAGTCATTCCAACCCGATGATATAGTTGTATTAAGCCTTTCCGGTCGTGGTGATAAAGATTTAAGCACGTATAGCGATTATTTTAATTTATAAATGAAATTCATGAATAGAATCAATCAAAAATTACAGGAAAACAAAAAGCTATTATCCATCTATTTTTCAGCCGGTTACCCCAATTTAAAAGATACCGTTCCCATTATTCAAAAACTGGCAGAAAACGATGTGGATATGATTGAAATTGGATTGCCTTTTAGTGACCCTCTTGCTGATGGCCCAACTATTCAGGCAAGTTCTACAAAAGCGTTAAAAAATGGCATGACTACAGAGGTGCTTTTCAATCAGCTAAAGGATATTCGGAAAACCGTTTCAATTCCATTAATTATTATGGGGTATTTCAATCCCATTCTACAATATGGCGTAGAAGCATTCTGTAAGAAATGTCAAGAAATTGGTATTGATGGCTTCATTATTCCAGATTTACCTGTAGATGTTTATCATGATAATTATAAAGCGCTTTTTGAAAAATACAACCTCATAAACGTGTTTTTAATTACGCCTCAAACATCAGACGAGCGAATTCGTTTTATTGATAGTGTTTCCAATGGATTTATTTATATGGTTAGCAGCTCCAGCGTAACAGGAAGTCAGTCCGGATTTGGTAAGGCAGAACTTGATTATTTTAAACGAATTGCCACCATGAACCTCAAAAATCCACAAATAATTGGTTTTGGGATTTCCACGAATGAAACCTTCAACCAAGCAACCGAATATGCAAAAGGCGCCATTATTGGAAGTGCTTTTATCAAGCATCTTGAAAATACAGGTATTGAAAAAATTCATAATTTTATAAAATTCATACAACCATAAATATTCAGGGATGATTAAAATTCTTAACGACGGGAAGTTATTGCTTCTATTATGCCTCACATTGGGACTTGCTCCCTTTTTTCCTGAACCACACGTTTGGGGAAAATTAAAATGGATAGCAGGAGGCGCTGTTGGTATGCAACCCATGGATTGGCTTGATCTGTTATTTCATGGTTTTCCATTCCTTTTACTATTAAGATATTTAGTTCTCAAAATTGTTTTAAAAAAAATATAGTCAAATTCACATTTTGACTGAAAATTTTTATTATTATCTTTAGAATTCCAACCTAGACCGATTAATTATGCGAAAAAATTACATGAAAAATAAATCCTTTTCAAGTTCTCTCATTCTTTTACTATTCATTTTGCTTTCTCAAATTTCCTGGTCGCAAAACGATACGATTGTATTAAAAAACAATGATAAAATTATTGGTGAAATAAAATCGATGGACAGAGGTGTGGTTACAGTTAAAACGACCTACAGTGATTCAGATTTTAAAATTACTTGGATAGATATAAAAAGTGTAAGGAGTAATCAAACCTACTTATTAACACTCTCCAATGGCAAAAGAATAAACAGTTCCATAAACACAAAGCCTGGTGATGATACCAAAGTAACCATAATGGATGATGGCACTGAACTTGTTATACCCATTAAAGATATTGTATATATTAAACCCGTAAAAAATGATTTTCTCTCACGAATTGTCGCATCGGTTTCCGTTGGGTATAACATTACAAAAAGTAATAATTTAAGGCAGTTTTCCGTAAGCAGTAATTTAAGCTATACTGCCTACAAATGGCTTTTAACAGGTAGTTATAATTCTGTAAGAAGCAATCAAGACGATGTTGCAGAAACAAAACGTACCGATGCAAGTGTTGGTTTTAACTATTTTATGAAGAATGACTGGTTCTATGCCACGGAAGCAAATTTTCTCTCTAATGATGAGCAAAAATTAAAATTACGATCAACTATTAAAGGTGGTTTAGGTAAATATTTCGTGCATTCCAATAAATTGTTCTTCGGTGGTGGCTTTGGTGTGGCTTGGAACAATGAAAGTTTTAGTGATGAATTTAACACCAACCGTAACTCCATGGAAGCTTATGGAAACCTAACATTAAATATGTTCGATTTTAGCGATTTTAGTTTAAATACAGACCTTACTTTTTATCCTAGTTTAACTGAAGGCGGCCGATATCGTGTGGATTATAATTTAAATTTAAAATATGATTTACCATTAGACTTTTTTGTAAAACTAGGCCTAACCTATAACTACGACAGCAAACCAGTTGAAGGTGCATCGGATTCAGATTACGTATTTCAATCCACTTTTGGCTGGGAATTTAATTAAAAGTAGTTTTTAGAAAACTGAAACGCCACGCTATACAAGCATCTTTATTTATTATCCAACATATTTAGGTACATGTCCTCAACCTTTTTCCGAGCCCAAGGTGTGCGTCTTAAAAACTTTAAACTGGATTTAACCGAAGGGTTATCTGTAAAACATTTTATTTTTATAGTATAACCCATATACTCCCAACCATAATGCGCTTCTAGGTCTAAAATAATTTTCTCAAGCGTTATACCATGTAATGGATTATTTGGTTGTTGCTCCATATTACAAACTAACTAGATCTTTAATTTTCACCGCTTTTTCAAAATGATCCAATTGGTGTGTTTCAATCCACCAAGTTGCAGCTTCCATTAACAATTTTGGGTTATTATTTTTATTTTCAAAAAAAGCATAGAAAGACAAGCCAACATTTTCGCCTTTCTGTGCTATTTTAGTATTGCAAACGTGAATTATTTTCGACCTTAATTCTGGACTCATAATCTAATCTCTTCTACTTTTTGGCCGTCTATTGGACGTACGACTCTCATTAGATCTATTTGATTTTCTAGACGAATTATCTGAAGGTTTTCTAGAACTAGATTGATTTTTTTTAGGGCTTCGCTGTTTACTTCTACCTTGGCCTTGTTTTATAGGTTGTGTAGATGCATTAGGATCTGGTTCAAAACCTTCTAAAATAGTTACGGGAATTCGCTCACCGACCAATTTTTCAATATCGCGTAAAAATGTTGTTTCATCAGCACTTACTAATGAAATAGCCTCACCACTTGCTCCTGCTCTACCTGTTCTACCAATACGGTGAACATAATCTTCTGAAATATTCGGTAATTCAAAATTAATAACATGTGGTAATAGTGGAATATCCAAACCACGTGCTGCAATATCGGTTGCTACCAAAACACTTATTTTGCTAGATTTAAAACCAGCTAATGCCTTGGTTCTTGCACCTTGACTTTTATTTCCATGAATAGCGGCAGCCGTAATACCGCTGCTTATCATTTTTTTACATAGTTTATTGGCACCATGTTTTGTACGTGTAAATACAAGAACTTGATTCCAATTACCATCTAAAATCAGTTTAATAATTAAATCTGTTTTTTTGGCTTTAGCAACGCGATAAACCTTTTGAGTAATAGCATCCACGGTCGAGTTTTCTGGAGTTGCTTCAACCATTACAGGCTTCCGTAAAATACCATTTGCCAGTTTTTTAATGTCTTTTGAAAACGTGGCCGAAAACAATAAATTTTGTCTTTTAGCTGGCATTAAGGCCATAATACGTTCAATATCACGTAAAAAACCCATATCTAACATTCTGTCAGCCTCATCAAGTACAAGAATTTCAACCTGCTTTAATGAAATAACACCTTGATTTTGTAAATCTAATAGGCGTCCTGGTGTTGCTACCAAAATATCAACGCCACGATTAAGAGAGGCTACTTGCGGTTTTTGGTTGACACCTCCAAAAATAACTAAAGCACGTAAATCTGTAAATTCACTATATGACTTAACATTTTCATAGACTTGTGCTGCTAATTCCCGTGTTGGTGTTAAAATTAAGGCACGAATAGGTCTTCGATTAGAAGCTTGTGTTTGTGATAGTATTTGTAATAACGGAAGTGTAAAACCTGCCGTTTTTCCTGTTCCCGTTTGCGCGGATGCTAATACATCCCGTCCTTCAAGAACTGCTGGAATTGCTTTTTGCTGAATTGGCGAAGGTGTTTCATAACCTTGCTTACTGACCGCTTTTAAAAGGGCGTCAGACAAACCTAATGTTTTAAATGACATATAAAGTATTTGTGAAGTGATAACCTAATAAATACAGATGTCACTCCTTTTGTTAGCCGCAAAGGTAAACTTATTTAATTCCAAATCTTGGTATCTGGCAGTTTTTATCACAATTCAATGCCGAGAACAGTTTAACATTTAATAACCTGATTTTAAGATAGTTTTAATAAAACATTAGGCATTTTTCATTATATTAAAGTAAACTTAAAAAGATATAAATTATGGGAACTATAACCGACAAAAGAAAATTTAAACCAACCAAAGAACAGAAAAATCCAACAAATCCAACCGGAAATACCAATATTAAAACCAACGATTTTGATATTGATAAAAAGACTATTAAAAATCAAAAAAACAAAGAATAATTATTTCTTTTTTTTTGATAGAAAAGCCAATTTCATTACCATGAATTTGGCTTTTTTTTATGTTTATTTTTACTAAAAATAGTTATTAAAAATAACTCGCTTCTATCCTAAATAATTATACGGGAATTACGTTATTTTGCAATATGGAAAACACCTTAAAATCTTATATTCCTAGTGCTGCTATTCCACAGATAATGGCACTATTGGACCATGATGATTTAACTGTGAAAATTAAGACGGAACGTAAAACGCGTCATGGTGATTATAGACGGTTGGCCAACGGAAAGCATGAAATTACTATAAATTCCAACTTAAATTCCTATCGTTTTTTAATCACGTTGATTCATGAAATTGCGCACTTTGAAGCTTATAAAGCCTTTGGAAAACATATTAAGCCGCATGGAAAAGCTTGGAAACACACGTTTCAAAAATTGATGTTACCATTTTTAAATCCAGCTATTTTTCCAATGGATTTATTACCACTTTTGGCCAATCACTTTAAAAACCCAAAAGCTAGTAGTGATACAGATATAAAATTAGCATTCGCTTTAAAACAATTTGATCCACAAAATGACAAAACCTATGTGTTTGAAATCCCATTTGGGCAACACTTTAAACTATATAATGGTAAAGTTTTTAAAAAGGGCAACAAACGTGTAAAACGAATTGAATGTATTGAAATTAAAACAGGAAAATTGTATCTTTTCAACCCAAATGCAGAAGTAGACGTTATAAATGATTAATGAATATCTATCCAAACAAGGTCCTTTAAACAGGTGTTTTTGGTAAGATTAAATGAAACTAAATGAATAAAAATTATTACGCCATATTAATGGCAGGAGGTGTTGGCTCGCGTTTCTGGCCAGTAAGCACTCAAGATTTCCCAAAACAATTTCATGATATGTTAGGAACTGGTGATACCCTCATTCAGAAAACCTTCAGCCGATTAAGTAAGCTTATTCCTAAAGAAAATATTTTCATTCTCACCAATGAACGTTATAACGATTTGGTTTTTGAACAACTTCCTGAAATAACCAAACGTCAGGTTGTACTGGAACCAGCCATGCGAAATACAGCACCTTGTATTCTATATGCATCTTTAAAAATTCAGAAAGAAAATCCAGATGCCTTAATGATTGTAGCTCCAAGTGACCATTGGATTGAAGATGAAGCTGCCTTTACTACCAATGTAAAGCAGGCTTTTGAGTTTTGTAAATCTTATGATGCACTCATGACTTTAGGTATTAAGCCAACATTTCCAAACACAGGCTATGGTTATATTGAATACGATAAAACGACCGAAACCGATATTAAACCTGTAAAACAATTTAGAGAAAAACCCAATTATAAAACGGCTAAAGCATTTATAGAACAGGGCAATTTTCTGTGGAATGCAGGAATTTTTATGTGGAGTGTTTCGAGCGTTATTGATGCTTTTAAAAACAACCAATCGGAATTATTTACACTTTTTGAAAGTGGAATATCGGCTTACAACACCGAAAAGGAAGCCTCCTTTATAGCCGAGAATTATGGTAAGGCTGAAAATATTTCAGTGGATTATGCTATTATGGAATCCTCAAACAACGTGTATGTCCTTCCTGCTACTTTTGATTGGAATGATTTAGGAACTTGGGGTAGTTTGTATGATAAATTAGATAAAGACACCAACAAAAATGCGGTTGTAAATGCGCAAACCTTAACCGAGGATGCATCAGGAAACATGATCAGGACCGACGGGAAAAAACTCGTTGTAATTGATGGTTTAACCGATTATATCGTAGTGGACAAAGCGGAAGTTTTACTTATCTTTCCAAAGTCTAAAGAACAAGATATTAAAGAAACATTGCAACGCGTTAAAGATAATTTTGGAGACCAATTCATTTAAACATGGAAGAAAATAAGTTTAACTTTTCTGAAGAAGAAGAAACAAAAAAAGAAACTGCTGCTGAAGACGCAAAAAGCGAAGCGGCTGTTGAAGAATCTAAAAAAGCAGTAAAAAAAGATGCAAGAGGTCTTTTTGAAAACATTAAAAAATTCTTAATTGAGTTATTAGATTTTCGTGAAGATACAGATCGTGATGAAACGACCGAAGCTATTAAAAGAGACATATCGTTTAAAGGGGCAACTGCTTGGATTTTAGTATGTTCTATTTTTGTTGCATCTATTGGATTAAATGCCAATTCCACAGCAGTTGTTATTGGTGCCATGTTAATATCCCCACTTATGGGTCCAATTTTAGGTATTGGTTTATCTGTAGCTGTTAATGATATAGACACCATGAAACGGTCGTTAATAAATTTAGCCACCATGATTGTGTTGAGTTTATTAACCGCGTATCTTTTCTTTTGGTTATTTCCATTGAGCGAAGACACGTCGGAATTATTAGGACGTGTACAGCCAGATATTCGTGATGTATTAATTGCCTTTTTTGGTGGAGCAGCCTTAATTATAGCCAAAACAAAACGTGGTACTATTGCTTCTGCCATTTTTGGTGTAGCCATTGCAACCGCTTTAATGCCACCGTTATGTACGGCTGGTTACGGATTAGCTAAAGGTAATTGGCCATACTTTTTTGGGGCTATGTACTTGTTTATAATCAACACCATTTTTATTGCATTGGCCACATTTATTGTAGTAAAAGCATTACGATTCCCAATGTTGAGATACGCCAATTCTAAAAGGCGTAAGCGCACTGCCCAAATTGCCTCTTTTTTGGCAATTATAGTTATGGTACCTGCCGGTTTCACGTTTTGGAAAGTACTACAGGAAAGTAATTTTGATACAGAAGCTAAACGTTTTGTAGATAATGAGCTAAAAGGTTTGCCCCAATATGAGTACATTAAAAAGAATACCATTCCTAAATTTAACGATGGTGACTCCTATATTGAATTTAACACCTATGGTTTAGGTGAAATTCCTGAATCTACAATTGGATTGATAAAAAGTAAAACATCAGATTATCCAGCCCTAGCCAACACGCGAATTATTTTTAATCAAAGTCGTACAGAACAGTATGATAATATGAAGTACATGGAACAAATTAGGTTTCGTGACTCGGTTGATTTAATTTACCAAACACAAAAAATTAGTTTATTGGAAGATCGTGTTAAAATGCTATCTGCTTATGAGAAAAATACCATTCCATTTGACGATGTAATTAAAGAAGTTAAAATTAACTACGAAAATTTAGACCGATTTAGCTATTCTAGTGAAATTGCATCAGATTTTAAAAAGATAGATACTGTTTCGGTGTTTTCAGTAAAATGGAATAAAGACAAAATGAATTCGGCAGGAATTGCTAAAGAGCAAGATAAATTAGAACGGTGGTTGAAAGTAAAATTAAAATTGGACACGCTGGTTGTAAGACAAATAAATTAAGCGCGCTCTTCTATATACATTTGGCGCACTTTTTTAAAAAGATCTGAAGAGTAAACAAAGTTTGTAACGGCTTCATTATCGGTTTTAAAAATATTATTCTTAGAGCCTTCCCACTCTTTTAAACCATTTTTTAAGAACACAATTTTCTGACCAATTTCCATAACGGAATTCATATCGTGAGAGTTGATAACCGTAGTCATATCATATTCTTCCGTAATTTCTTGAATCAAATTATCAATTACCATAGCCGTTTTAGGATCTAAACCCGAGTTCGGTTCATCGCAAAATAGATACTTCGGTTTATTTACAATAGCACGCGCAATAGCAACCCGTTTTTGCATACCTCCAGAAGCTTCACTTGGAAATTTATTGTGATCATCCTCTAAATTAACACGCTCCAAAACAAATTCAGCGCGTTCTTTCATTTCACTTTTACTTTGCTTGGTAAACATCCGTAGAGGAAACATTACATTTTCTAAAATCGTCATGGAATCAAACAAGGCACTACCCTGAAAAACCATGCCCATTTCCGCACGCAAGTCGCTTTTTTGGTCATCCGATAATTTCGAATATACTTTACCATCATACTCAATAGCGCCATCCTCTGGCGTAAACAAACCCAACAAACATTTTAAAAAGACGGTTTTACCAGATCCACTTTGTCCAATTACTAAACTTGTTTTACCCTTTTCAAAAGTAGTAGAAATACCTTTTAAAATATGGGCATCTCCAAAGGACTTATGTAAATTTTTTACTTCTATCATGATAATAGTAATTGAGTTAAAATATAGTTACAAAGTATAATTACAACACTAGTCCATACAAACGAAGTAGTACTTGCTTTACCAACTTCCAATGCACCACCACGCATATAAAATCCATAATAGGACGGAATGGTAGCTAATAGGAAGGCAAAAATAACTGTTTTAATAAAGGCATAGGTAATATGAAAGGGTATAAAATCTTCTTGAACACCTATTATATAATCTTCAACAGTACTATAGCCACCATAATAACAAGCCGCTAAACCACCAACGATACCTAAAAACATGGCAATAGAAATAACAAATGGGTACAACATAAGGGCTACAAATTTTGGAAACACCAAATAATTAACCGCGTTAATACCCATAACTTCTAGGGCATCAATTTGTTCTGTAACACGCATAGTTCCAATACTAGAAGTTATAAACGACCCTACTTTACCCGCCATAATTACCGAAATAAAAGTAGGCGCAAACTCTAAAATAACCGACTGTCTAGTTGCAAACCCAATAAGCGTTTTCGGAATTATTGGACTTGTCATGTTTAGGGCTGTCTGAATAGTAACAACACCACCCACGAAAAATGAAATAAAAGCCACGATACCTAATGATCCTATAATTAAATCATCAATATCATTAAAAATTAAACGTTTCATAACCGACCATTTTGTGGGTTTATGAAACATAGCCTTAATCATTAAAAAATAAGTACCAATATTGTGTAGGTATGTCATTCTGCTTTTTCTTCTTGCTAAAATAAAAAACAAATATGTATTTAACGGTAATTTTAATTAGGGATATTTAAAAATCCTTACTTTTGAATTATAAATTCCCTTTCAAAATGAAAAATAGTATTTTAATTGTAATTATCCTCTTTACATTCAGTGCTTGCCAAGCTCAAAAAACACCTTTAAAGGCTACAAGTACTTCAGAAAAAAGCATATCTAACAGCAATCCAAAATTAGTGGTTGGGATTGTTGTAGACCAAATGAGATATGATTATTTAACTCGTTTTTACAACAAATACGCTGAAGGTGGATTTAAACGCATGATGAATGACGGTTTTAACTGTAAAAACAATCATTTTAATTACATTCCAACCTACACAGGACCCGGACACGCATCGGTTTTCACGGGAACCACACCAAAATATCACGGTATTATAGCCAATAATTGGTATGATAAAGAAATAAAAGAATCTGTGTATTGCGCTGGTGACGATAATGTTCAACCTATTGGCACACTAGATGATGCAGGAAAAATGTCGCCGCACCGTATGCAAACCACATCATTTGCCGATGAAAATCGTTTGTTTACACAAATGAAAGGAAAAACTATTGGTATTTCTATGAAAGATAGAGGTGCTATTTTACCCGCAGGACATGCTGCCAACGCTGCGTATTGGTTCCATGGAAAAGATGAAGGGCAATGGATTAGTAGTTCGTTTTACATGAATGAGTTACCAGAATGGGTTAAACAATTTAATTCAGCAGATACAGCTGAATCATATTTAAAAGTTTGGAATACGCTTTATCCTATTGAAACATATACTGAAAGCGGACCCGATTTAAATGATTTTGAAGGTGGTTTTAAAGGTCAAGAAACAGCAACTTTCCCTTATGATTTGGAGCAACTAAAAACGGATAACAAAGGATTTGACATTTTAAAAGCTACGGCATACGGAAATAATTTAACAACTGATTTTGCCATAGCTGCCATTGCTGGCGAACAATTAGGCCAAGATAATATAACAGATATCTTAACTTTAAGCTACTCAAGCACAGATTATGTGGGTCATAATTTTGGAGTTAACAGCAAGGAAATTCAGGACACGTATTTACGACTGGATTTAGATCTTGAACGCTTTTTCAATTATTTAGACAAAACCGTTGGGGAAGATGAATATACTATATTTTTAACTGCCGATCATGGAGCTGTTGATGTACCTTCCTATTTAACCTCAATTAAAATCCCTTCTGGTTATTTAAATAATAAAGAAACCAAACAAAAATTTAGCGCTTTTATCACGGAAAGATTTGGCGTGGAAGATTTAATAGAAAATGTGAGTAATAATCAGATATTTTTGAATAGAGATAAAATTTCAGAACTAAAATTAAATTTAGCTGATGTACAAGAAACTATTGTAAACGAATTAATAAAGTATGAGCGTGTTGCAAAAATTTACACCGCAACAACCATGCACAATACATCATTTACAACAGGAATTGAATCCTTGTTACAGAATGGCTATAACCAAAAGCGCTCTGGAGATGTTTTAATAGTACCAGATGCGGCCTACATTTCATATAGTAAAACAGGTTCAACTCATGGTAGTGGTTTTAATTATGATACGCATGTACCTTTATTATTCTTCGGAAAAGGTATAGCAAAGGGTAGTACATTGGAAAAAACAGTAATTCCAGATATTGCACCCACTATATCGGCAATGTTAGGAATTAGCTTCCCAAATGGGGCAACCGGAAAACCACTAGAGTTTGTATTGGATAATCAATAAAAAAGGTAGGGAACAACTAAAAAAGTAGAATAGCTTACTTATTTTCTATAAAGGAAATAATTATTGACCAACTCAATATAAGTTTCTTTAGCCTCGTCTTCCGTGATGTTTTGAATTTGAAACAATGCATTTGTTTTAAAAGCGGAAATTAGGGGCTTGCTACTACTCGGTCTACTATAATCATTAGTTGCTTTTTTGAAATAAGCATATAATCTTAATAAAAAGTCAGCAGGAAAAGGCTCATGATGATCGTTAATTCTATCAACAGCTTCTTTAAAGGCGATATCTAATTCTTCAGAAGTCATTATTTTTCAGCTATAATACTTTCAGCACCACGAACTTTTTGGTTAAGTGATACGTTAATTTTTGCATCTAAAGGTAAAAATAAATCTACACGTGAACCAAATTTTATAAATCCAGAGTCGCTTCCTTGATTTATTTGTTGTCCTTCTTTAGCATAGTTAACAATTCGTTTTGCTAGGGCTCCAGCAATTTGTCTATATAGTATAGGTCCGAAAATTTCATTTTCTACAACCACCGTCGTACGTTCGTTCTCTTCGCTTGCTTTTGGGTGCCATGCTACTAAATATTTACCTGGATGGTATTTACTATACACAACTTGCCCACCAATAGGATATCTTGTAACATGTACATTTATAGGCGACATAAAGATACTAACCTGTAAACGTTTTTCATTGAAATATTCTTTTTCAAAAACCTCTTCAATAACTACAACCTTGCCATCCACTGGTGAAACAATATGGTTATCATTATATGAAGTTTGCCTTTTTGGGTTTCTAAAGAATTGTAAAATCAATAATAAAAACAATAGCAACCCTATCATGATAATCATGTTAAGCCATGGTAATACCACGTAAGTATCTGATATCAAAAATAACGCTACAACAACGATTAGCGTAATTAAAATAATTTTATGTCCTTCTTTATGAAACATACTATATAATTTCTAAAAACAAATGAATAAAAGGTGCTGCAAAGATAATACTATCTAACCGGTCTAACAACCCGCCATGACCCGGCATTATAACACCACTATCTTTAACACCAGCTTGGCGTTTAAATTTGGATTCTATTAAGTCTCCCAAAGTTCCAAAAACACTAATTATAATTGCTAATATTAGCCAATTATTAAAACTTAATGTTTCGGTAAAGGTAGCAATAAAATAGCTAGCTACCGATGAAAAAAATAATCCACCTATAAAGCCTTCCACCGTTTTCTTTGGTGAAATTTTTTCGAAAAGCTTCTGTTTCCCAAAATTCTTACCCACCAAAAAGGCAAAGGTATCATTTACCCAAACCAAAATAAAAGCGCCTAATAGAATAAACGGATTGTACTCACTATTATAATTTGCAATCAATATAAGAAATACAAAAGCACTAGATAAATAAAAGGTTGAGAGTAAAAATCGTTTGGAAATAAATAATGGAATTCGTTTTTCTGCAAATAAGTCTTTAATTAAAAGTAGTTGCACAAAAATCGTAATTACTTGTAGAATACGCGTGGCTGCACTTAAACCCGCATCTGTTTTCATGAAAAACTGCCAATAACCAAATATTAAATACATGAGTGTAAAAATCACATAAGGCCAAAAAGATTTATAGCCAATAAGTTTTTTAAATTCTCCCATACATATCAATCCGAAAATAAAAAACAGGATTATTAAAGCGTGTTCGTTTAATAGAGACACCATTAACAATGAAACATATAACAAACCCGTAAAGGATCTTATAAGGATTTCTTTCATGCTATAGGTCTTCTAACAGAAGTAAGTATAAATTTTTAGAATTGCTACCATAACTCATAAAATCATTTTCTTTCTCTTTATTTTCTGAAGTTTTAAAATGTTTTATGGTGGTGATATTTGTGGGTATTCTTTTTGAATTGTTGTTTTTTATTCCTCGTAAACCTTCTCCAATATTAGCTGTAATTTGGCTAGTTGTGGCAAAAACAATAAAATTTTCAGGAAATTCAATTAATTTCTTTTCTGCTATTTGGTTGGAGGAAATCAATAACGAACCATCATCCGCAATTAAGTTTTCGCAGGTGGTTAAAAAATATTCGGCGTCAGTACTGACACGTGTTACATTTAAATCAGAATTTTTGAATTTTTGGTTTAATTGCTCATCATAGATTAACACACTTTTCTCTTCCCAATCATTTTCAATAATGATATTGTTTAAGCTATCAAAAATTTCATCTAAATTTTCGCAATACAGAAACTTACCACCATTAGCCTTGAAGTTTATTGTAAACCGCTCATCTATAGGTAATTTAATTTCTGGCATATACTTGCCACGCTCATTAGATTTTAATTCCTTGTCTGAATCAACAGATTTGGAACCAAAAATTTTTCTAAATAGACTCATTTATGTTTTTGCTATTAAATACGAGTAATTTAAGGTGTTTTTCAAATATAAAAAATCTTAAACGAACCGTAAGGCTAATTTAAGATTTTTAATAAATGTTAACAGAAAAATTTTGATTTATTCTTCTTCTTCGGTATCGATCACATGTTTATCAAATGGTCGTTTTCCAAATATTTTTTCTAAATTATCTTTAAAGATAACTTCTTTTTCCAATAGCACGTTAGCTAATTCGGTTAATTTATCTTTATTTTCTTCAAGAAGTTTAATAGCACGTTGGTACTGTTCTTCTATGATTCTAGAAATTTCGTCATCAATTAATTCCGAGGTTTTCTCACTATAAGGTTTTGTAAAACCGTATTCGTTTTGTCCTGAAGAATCATAATAGGTTAAATTCCCAACTTTGTCACTTAAGCCATAAACCGTTACCATAGCACGTGCTTGTTTGGTCACTTTTTCTAAATCGCTTAATGCACCCGTTGAAATTTGATTGAAAATTACTTTTTCAGCCGCACGACCGCCTAAAGCAGCGCACATTTCATCTAGCATTTGTTCGGGTCTAACAATTAAGCGTTCTTCTGGTAAATACCATGCTGCTCCTAATGAACGTCCACGAGGCACAATAGTAACTTTTACTAAAGGTGCTGCATGTTCTAACATCCAACTTACGGTTGCGTGACCAGCTTCATGATAGGCTACAGCTTTCTTCTCACCTGACGTTATAATTTTATTTTTCTTTTCAAGTCCTCCTACAATTCTATCTACGGCATCCAAGAAATCTTGTTTATCTACGGCTTTCTTACCATTTCTAGCGGCAATTAACGCGGCTTCGTTACAAACATTAGCAATATCAGCTCCAGAGAAACCTGGTGTTTGCTTAGACAAGAAGTCAATATCTAAATCTTCTGCCTTTTTTAAAGGCCTTAAATGCACTTCAAAAATTTCCTTACGCTCACGAACATCTGGCAGGTCCACAAAAATTTGTCTATCAAAACGTCCTGCACGCATTAATGCTTTATCTAAAACATCTGCTCGGTTGGTTGCTGCCAATACTATGACGTTTGTATTAGTACCAAAACCATCCATTTCTGTTAGTAATTGGTTTAAGGTGTTTTCACGTTCATCATTAGAACCTGACATATTATTTTTACCACGAGCACGACCAATAGCATCAATTTCATCAATGAAAATAATAGCTGGCGATTTCTCTTTGGCTTGTTTAAATAAATCTCGCACTCTAGAGGCACCAACACCTACAAACATTTCCACGAAATCTGAACCAGACAATGAAAAGAACGGCACTTTTGCTTCACCAGCAACGGCTTTAGCTAATAATGTTTTACCCGTTCCTGGAGGTCCTACTAATAAGGCTCCTTTAGGAATTTTACCACCTAAATTGGTGTATTTTTCTGGGTTTTTAAGGAAGTCAACAATTTCTTGAACTTCTTCTTTAGCACCTTCTAAACCGGCAACATCTTTAAAGGATGTTTTAACATCTGTATTCTCATCAAATAGCTTAGCACGTGATTTACCAATATTAAATATTTGACCACCAGCTCCACCACCAGAACCACCAGACATACGTCTCATTATAAAAATCCAAACGCCTATTAATAAAATAAACGGTAGTAATCCTATTAGGAAATCGCCCCAAACATTCTGTTCTGTTTTGTACTCAATTTTTGGTTTTGGGTCTAAATCTTCCGCTTGTATAACTTTGGCTATATCATCTTCAAAATTTTGAAGATCACCAAATTCAAATCGATAATTTGGTAGTTTGGTTGCCGTTGGCAATAACGATGTAGGTTTGGATTTTTTATGTACATCTTTTGCTTCTGCTTCAGATGTTAAATATACTTTGGCTTCGCGCCTGTTTACAATTTCTACTTTATCAACATCGCCATCTTTTAAAAATGTCATGAATTGTGATGGTGTTGTTGGATTTGTTTCATCAAATCCGCTTCCTCCCAACACTTGCATGGCTATAAATAGCACGATTACGCCACCATAAATCCAATACATATTGAATTTAGGTTTCTTGTTTTTATCTTTCTTGGTATCCTTGTTCATTAATATCCCTTAATAGTTTGTTTCAATTACCGTTGTTTTTGCGTCACCCCAAAGGCTTTCAATATCATAATACTCGCGTATGTGCTTCTGAAAAACATGAACTACTACGTTCACATAATCCATTAAAACCCATTCAGCATTATCCGAACCTTCAATATGCCAAGGCTTATCTTTCAATTCTTTACTTACTTTTTTCTGGATGGAATTTACAATGGCATTTACTTGTGTGTTCGAAGCACCTTCGCATATAATGAAGTAGTCGCAAACCGTGTTTTCAATCTCGCGTAAATCTAATATATTTATGTCTTTTCCTTTTACGTCCTCAATTCCGCTTAAAATAGTAGCTATCAATTGGTCTGCATTGATTTGTTTTTTTGCCATTCACTTAATTTAATTTGTGCAAAGTTATTATTTTTTAGTTCTTTATACCGTAAAAAAATCATAAGATTTTACCTGTATAGTCAATAATTCACCGAATGCATATAATCAAACTTGATGCCACCGATTCTACCAACTCGTATTTAAGAGCATTAAGTACAAACAGCACCTTGGCAGATTATACTATTGTTAGCGCCAAGCACCAAACTCATGGACGCGGGCAACGTGGCACAAACTGGCAGTCTGAAACCGGTAAGAACCTGATGTTTAGCGTGTTCAAGAACGTTTCATTCTTGGGTTTTCAAGACAATTTCTTTATAAGTATGGTTACTTCGTTAGCCCTAATTAAAACCTTGCAACAGTTTTTAATACCCAAACTAAGCATAAAATGGCCTAACGACATTTTGTCAGAGGACAAAAAAATCTGTGGCATTCTTATAGAAAACACCGTTAAACAAAATGCTTTTGGAGGTACTATAATAGGTATTGGACTCAATGTTAACCAAACGCAATTTAAAGATCTTCCTAATGCAACTTCCTTACAGCTAATTGTAGGCACGCCTTTAAACACTGATGAATTACTGTTAAGCATTGTAACCAATTTAAAATTTTATTTCAATCAGTTAAAAACCAATCAACACAAACTTTTAAAAGAAACATACGAAAGTTACCTGTTTAGAAAAAACAAGCCTTCAACCTTTAAAGATCATGAAGGTAATTTATTCACAGGATACATTCAGGGTGTGACAAGTTTAGGAAATCTTCGCGTTTTATTAGAAGATGAAATAATTGCCGAGTATGAGTTAAAAGAAGTTACGCTGCTATATTAATTATACAGCTTTTGGCATATTGCTAGCTAATGTTTCAATAAATTTTGAAATAGGCCCTTTTATCATCATGGCCATCATAGCATTGAATTCGCCGCTAAATTGAAGTTGTACTTCACTTGTATTTGCATCAATTTCTGTTATATTCCCGATTAAAGAAAAGTCCAATTTTCCACCAGCAGCTCCAAGAACAATTTTATTTGGTGGTATCATTTCCTTTTTCTTAAGAATAATTTCGGGCATTCCCTTTAATGCAAATAAAAATTTATCCTCGCCTAACACTTCAAATTTACTAATGTTATCAGGCATTAATTTTTCAAAGTTTTTAATATCTGACAAGAAGTTAAACACCGTTTCAGGTGATTTATTGATAGTTGTTTTTGGAGATTCTAAATTCATAATAAGTATATAATATAAGTTTGTAATATTTGTTTTAATACTATCAATTAGCGTTCCATTCTGCTGGATTGGCATTCCAAGAAGCTAAAATAGCTTGTTCTTTAGTGGATATATAATTAGTATGGTAGGCTTCATCTAAAAGTGAATTGTAATCACTTAAGGTTGTTAAATGCACATTCTCTTTCTCAAAATTTTCTTTTGAAATATTAAAACCATAAGTAAAAATGGCCATCATGCCTTTAACATTCGCATGATTTTCTTTTAAAGCGCGAACAGCATTTAAGCTACTTTGTCCCGTACTAATTAAATCCTCAACAACAACCACGTTTTGTCCAGGCTCCAAATGTCCTTCAATTTGGTTTTGGCGACCATGACTTTTAGCTTCAGGTCGAACATATACAAATGGCAACCCCAAATATTCCGCAACCAACATACCAATACCTATAGCTCCAGTTGCTACACCGGCAATAACATCTGGTTTGCCATATTGTTTTTCAATTTGCTTGGCCATGGTTTCACGAATGTAATTTCGGATTGGTGGATAAGAAAGTATAATTCTATTATCACAATAAATAGGCGATTTCCATCCCGAAGCCCATGTAAAGGGTTCTGTAGGCTGTAATTTTATGGCATTTACCTGAAGTAGAACTTCGGCAGTTTTTCTGGCAGTGTCTTTATTAAAAATCATAGCTGCAAAATTACACTTTTTTACGTAATCTGCATTTTTAAAATATGATTTAAAATTAATTTTTTAAATCTATTGCTATCCTATTATTTTTAATATTTTTACAAAACCTAATTGCAACAATAAACGCTATGTACAAAGTTTTTGTTAATGATAAACCTATTATCTTAACAACAGAGGTTGAAAAGGAATCATCTTTCAAAAACTACTTGTTAAAATCTGTTGCTATCTCCAAAGTCATTAAAGATTTGAACAAAAAATCCGTTAAGGAAGTTCATCTCATACATTCCAAGGAAGAAAAGCTTCTTAAAAAATTCCTTAAAAAATTGCCGAATGTTATTGCTGGTGGCGGTAAAGTATATAATGAAAAAGGAGAAATTCTATTTATTTTCAGAAATGATAAATGGGATTTACCAAAGGGAAAAACTGAAAAGAAAGAATCTATTGAAACGACTGCCACTCGAGAAGTTGAAGAAGAAACAGGTGTTGAAGGTTTAAAAATAACCAAACCACTTGAAACAACGTATCATATATTTAAGCGCAATGGTAAATACAAAATCAAAATTACCTATTGGTTTGAGATGTCCACCTCCTACTCTGGCGCATTAGAACCTCAAGAAAATGAAGGCATTACCAAAGTTGCTTGGCTGAATGAAGCAGAAGCGCAAGAAGCTTTGAAAAATAGTTATGCCAATATTAAATTACTTTTTTAATTTTTTTTTTTTAATAAAGTAAAACCTCCTTAAAAGCTTAATCCACTAGGCATACCACATCTTAAATTACTCATATACAATTTTTTACAATGCTTTTTTTATGTCTATTTTTTAAAAAACATTGTTTGCTATTTCTTTTTTGTTTAACTTTATTAAATAATCCTTAAACAAAAATACGATGAAATTAGAAACTACATTCAGATTTCCCAAATCTACCATCCTACTTTTGTTCTTATTTATTTTCTCCATTCAGTCTTATGCAAGTAACAATTGTGGGGAAATTAATGGATTTGAATTTTCAAATGGCTCCGAAAGCATGGCCATTGAAAATGGAGGGGTCTATAACATTACAGACATACCCTCAAATGCTTTTATCAATCTATTAGTTGATGGCTACTCACAGAGTGTCCGGTATGCCGTTCGAAATGATAATACCAATGAATACGATTACATTACGGAAAATGTGGAGCCTTACACGTATCCGGCAGGTAATCGTGCTTGGAATCTAGGAACTGGTACTTTTACTATTCGTGCGGATCTTCACAGATATAACAATGGCTACGGTCAGCGCTGTGACAGAGAAATGATAACCTTCACAGTAACAGAAACTTGTAATGCTTTTTCTGGAACTGCAACAGCAACCATGCCTAACGTGTCTTTAGTTGATGGTATGGCTACTATTTCAGCGACACCGAACGGTGACGCAGTAATTCCAGATGGCTTTACTCTTGGATTTGTTTTAACTCTTGGTGACGAACTGGTTATTGTGGATGGTGATGATATTTCATCTTTCCCAGTTACAGAACCTGGAAACTATACTATCCACCCATTTGTTTACAACCCAAATACGTTGGATGTTGGTATCGTAGAATTTGGCGTAACAACTGGCGTCGATGTACTTGGATTAATCTCTCAAGGTGGTGGCAATATTTGTGCATCGCTTGATGTGACTGGTGCACCTGTTACAGTTGAAAGCTGTGAAGCTGACGCCAGAACACTTATGGCAAACATGGACACGGCTTGTTTAGTTGATGGTATGGCGACTATTTCTGCCACATCTAATAACGATGCTGTTATTCCTGATGATTACTCGTCTATTTATGTATTAACACAAGGCGAAGGTTTAGTAATTGTTAATGCTGGTGCAGAACCAAGTTTTGAGATTACAGAAGGTGGTAATTATACCATACATACGTTAGTGTATAATCCGGACACGTTAGATTTAGGTATCCTAGAATTCGGTGTTACAACCGGTTTTGATGTCTTCAGACTTATTATTCCGGGCGGTGGAACTATTTGCGCTGCTCTTGATGTAGCTGGCGCTCCTGTTTCTGTTGAAAACCCAATGGCTGGAACCTTAACAGCTGATATGGATATGGCAACTTTAGTTGATGGTGCTACTACAATTTCTGCAACACCTAACGGTGATATCAATATTCCGGATGGCTATTCTTCAATTTATGTTTTAACGCAAGGTGATGATTTAGTTATCGTAAACGCTGGTGCTGAACCTAATTTTGAAGTAACCGAAGCAGGAAACTACACCATTCACACGTTAGTTTACAATCCTAATACTTTAGATTTAGGTATTGTAGAACTTGGTGTTACAACTGGTGTAGACGTACTTGGATTAATCTCTCAAGGTGGTGGCGATATTTGTGCATCTCTTGATGTTGCTGGTGCACCTGTTACAGTAATGGAAGAATCCTGTACAGCAGAAGCTGGAACCATGTATTCTAGCAGTCCAATTACCTGCCTCATGTCTGGTATGGCCAGTATTGAAGCCATGCAAAATAGACCTGCTGAAACTCCTGACGGTTATGAGCAATTATTCGTGTTAACTGAAGCATTCTCATTAACCATATTAAATGTATCAGTAACACCAAATTTTGATGTTACCGATAGAGGTTTCTACAGAATACACAGTTTGGTATATAATCCGGAAACATTAGATTTAAGTATTGTTGTTCCGGGTGAAACTACAGGGTTTGATGTGGTCAACTTGATTAACAATAATGATATTTGTGCATCTTTAGATGTTCATGGCGCTGTAAATTTGGTATTAGGCTACAACTGGTTCTGTAGTTTCTTTAATAATTACTACCATAAAGATGCCGGATTGCAATCTGCTGATGTGACTAATTACATTAAAGACTACAGCAGTTATAAAACGTTTGAAGACGATTTCATTGCAAATAACGCTGAAATAAGTCTATATCCTAATCCTGTTAAGTCAACTTTAAACGTAAGTATTCAAACCTTTGATGATGAAGTTATGACTTATAAGATGCGTGACATGAGCGGTAGACAAGTTGCAACTGGTTTAAACAACAGTTTGAATAATGGATCTGGTCAAATTGATGCAACAAATCTAGCAAACGGCATGTATATCATATCGTTTGAATCGGATTATCGAACAATCATCAAGAAAATAATGGTGAATAAATAAATAAAAAATTGAAAAAGAAAAATGTCATTAAAGGCTTCCAAAATTTTGGAAGCCTTTTTTCTTACAAACATCTAATGCTGTTAAAAGTGCTACTTTCAACTCGCTAGCCATTTGATTATTACGAGAATACTTCTGATTAATTTCAATCTCAATACCTATATAATTTGCTGAAAACTGCTTTCTTAAATAAGTTGTAAATCCATCTGACCTCCCTAAATACGGTTGGTTGAAGCGAATGTCATAATTATTGCTGATTCTCAATATTTCTGCTTTAAACACTTTACAAAAATCTTTTTCTTTTGGAATTCGAGAATCATATAGCCAACCAATATCAACCCGCCTTTCTACCTTTTTCCAAATGGGTGTAAAACTGTGAATAGAAATATGAATAACGGTTTCGCCTTCTTGTATATATTGTAAAATGACACCTTCTACAGCATCTCGATACGGCTTATAATATTGCGCTATTATTTTCTGCTTTTCTGCTTGTGAAAGTTCGCTTGTAAATTCAGAAAACAAATTTTTATGGTGCAATGACCTGTTTAATTCAATTAGTAAGCGACTTGTAGTACTAAATTTAGAAAAATCAGCTATTGGTTTTAAGCTTTGAAAGACATCCAAGGCGCCCAAATCAAAACCACGATGCGTGTTTAATATAGCTTCTTGATTTATAAATAACCCTTTATATTCTTTAGGAATATGATTACCGCCATGCTCACAAGTTAAAACCAATTTCACGGTTTAAACATGGCATTTTTATGCAGACAATTTGTTAATTCCCAATAGACATTTTTAATATGTGTTTCGGAATAATCATCATTTATGGCTTTTAAAATACGCGTTGCCAAGGTGCCTTCACTTAAAATACAATCCAAAGCTTCATAATGAACTTCACATATAGAATCTTTTGTCAGCTGAAAAAGGTGTTGCCATAACGCTTGAACCGTCATACCTTTTTCCACTTGAAATAACTTCAAGTAGTCAAGGTTTGAAACTTCATAGTATTCACCTTCTTTTATTATCGGATTTAATAGAGCGTATAAATCTTCCTTCGTCCATTTTTTCTGCTCTTGTAAAGTGGTGAATTTTTCGTCTACTAAAAACTTCAAAACAGCAATAATAAGGGCGCAAATAGCCATATCGGCCTTCGGGCATTCTTGAATATCAACCAAACGAATTTCAATAGCATTTCTATCAAAACGTGCAATGGCACCACGAGAATTTAAAAAGTGATGATCTAAAATATTATTGGTATCGTGAGGTTTTATGGCGCGTTTTATAGGCTCGAAAACCGTTTCATAATAATCTAACTTGGTAAAAGCACGTTCTGGAATAACCAAACCTGTCAATTCTGGGATCTCTTTCTGGTTGGTTTTGTAGTATTCCAATCTGGCATCTTTAAAGCCAGTGTTTTTTCCTTCTAAAATTGGCGAACTTGCACACAAACCAGGAATAAGTGGCAAAATAACACGAATGGCGGCATGTAATTTTTCAAATTCAGTGTCATCAAAAAAAGGCAAGTTAATATGTGTGCTTTGCACATTGCTCCAACCGTGTCCTTTACAATTAAAAATCCGATTGTATAATTCGTAAACCTCACTGTAACTGTGTTTCCAAAGTTCGGTATCTATCAACGGATTCAATAATGGATGTGCAGCAGTTGGCAGTAATTTTGAATCAAATTCTTTTAAAATCTGATTAATTTCAATAATATTTTTATGAAACGATTCGGACAATCCATTTAAATCGGCTGTTGGTCCATTGGTTTTTAATTCTACCACATGAGCCACCAATTCATTACTCCAAGCTATGGCTCCATTTTCCACATCGGATGTTATTTCACCCGCTTTTTTGGCAAGTAACTTATCAACAATAGCTGCCGGTTTAAACGTATTTGAAACGAGCATATACTCCAGTTCAATACCGTAAACTTCAAATAAATGATATCTTTTAGCTCTCATTCTTAATCCAATCTATTTTTTAAAGCTGTTAAAATTTTTACATAAATGGTATCGCCATAATAACGATCTTCTACACCAAAATCTATATTTGGATTGTCATTAATTTCAATAACCATCGGTTTTTCATTTACCACCTTAATATCAATACCATAAAGCCCTTTCCCCATTAACTTGGCAGATTTCAAAGCCATATCTAATACTATTTTTGGTACGTCTTCTATTGGTAAACAATCAGCATTACCATCTTGATCATCTTTCTTTTTGGCATCCCAATTGTAAATTTGCCAATGGCCTTTTGCCATATAATATTTACAAGCAAAAAAGGGTTTGTCATCAATAATTCCAATGCGCCAATCGTAATCCGATGGGCAAAATTCCTGCGCTATAATTAAATCCGATTCTTTCAACATGCTGTTAACAAGCACATGATACTCGTCTTCGGTTTTAGCTTTTTTAACACCAAACGAAAAAGTAGAATCTGGTGCTTTTAACACACAAGGCAAACCGACTTGCGCAATAACATCGTTTTTATTATCCTTATGAACAATAATGGTTTTTGGTGTGGCAATATTCGCATTATTTAAAGCTTCTGCCATGTAAACTTTATTACAACATTTTAAAATAGCGTCGGGATAATCTACAATAGCAATCCCGTCTTGTTGGGCCTTTCTAGCAAATGCGTAAGCTTCATTATTCACTTCGGTGCTTTGGCGAATTAGCAAGGCATCAAAAGATGATAAGCGCGATAAATCTTTAGGCTCGATTATTTCGGCATAAATATTCATCTTTTCGGCTACATCAATAAATTTCTTAAGTGCTTTAGCATTACTAGGAGGCGCTGGATCATTTGGGTTCACCAAAATAGCTAAATCGAAATCCGACTTAATTAACTTGGGTGTATCATAGCGTTTTTTGGCAAAATACTGATTTGCAAATGCATGCACACTTGACATGTGTTCTTCCGGAATTTCCGATTCGGCGATAGCACGAATACTTTGCACATGCCATTTGGTGGTGTGATTAAATTTCACCCGTAAAAAAGGCACTTGAAAATGCTTGTAAAATAAGGTGCTTAATTCCTTATATTTTTGAGCCACATTTTGCCCAAAATAAATACTTAAGGTAAAGTCTTGAGATTTGATGTTTTTAAGACTCTGCTGAATCACATCATCAAACTCATCGGAAATGATTCGGACGAGTTTTAGTGCTTTTAAATCCACAATATTCTTAACCGTAGGAATGGCTAAATGCCCTCTAGCTTCTGCTAAAAGCGACACATAATATCCTTTAGATTGGTACGAATAATCTTTACACAAGTTAAAGATTCGTGCATTTTTTAAAAGTGAAAACTGCGGGTTGGTCAGGTAATCTTGTGATGAAATCACGGTAATGTTCTCAATCGAAAAATTCCATTTTTCTGGTTGATTAACAACAATGTATTTGTTCATTAAAAACGCATAAGCGCGATATAAATTTTACACAAAATTAGATTATTTTTCAATAGCTTTTACATGGCGTTAAAAATTTTTTACACATGAAATATAACGTTTAAGCAACACAGTATCAAAATGCTAAAACATATTTATTTCACGCGATAAACAGGATATTGCAAATACGCTGGCTCATAATTGTTGGAGCGTTCATATAACCAATTTAATTGCGCATACCAATTATTAGAAAATTCTGGTTCAGCTTGTTTTTTAGCTTCAAATTCTGCTTTTAATTCTGAATTAGACGCCAATAATTCTGAAGCCGTATCTTCAAATACATAAGGCGAAAAACCTTCCTTCTTCTGTAAAATGGTATCGAAGAAATTCCAATTAAAAAAGGAATCTGGTGCTTGAGGTTCTAATGTTTCTACGAGATAACGTACGGCGTTTTGATTGGTAGAAATCCAATAATCACCTTTTCTGAATAAGAGGTTATTTTCAGATGCTGTAACAGATGTCTTATAATGCTGAAAATGGCCTTCATACGGACTTTTACGTGTTTCAAAATCGGCTATTTTGTAGGATTCTACAGCTAGTGTGGTATCTTTTTCAAAACGATTCATTTGAACACCATTCAGTTTTAATAAATCAATTACTCTGTGCCAACCTTGTGGAATGATGTAGGCTTTTGGAACGGCAACGTCAACCGTTGGTTTAAAATAATTCTGATAAGCAACCGGTTTTTCAAAAGGTTTGTTTCTATCGTATTTTAAGCGCTCCTTTCCTGTTACCTCACTTGTTATAGTATTTCCTTCAAAACCTTTAAAGTTTAAGGTGGTAGATTTTGTGGTATCTACTTCCCAATCTAACGGATACATTTTCTGATTCTTAAAAGCTTCAAATGCAGCTTGGCGCAATTTCGATATATGATCGCCTTCTTTTTCAATAATAGCAATCATACTTCGCATCAGTTCATAGGTTCCTTCCACACGTGGTTTGTATGGTTTTAACATATGTGTTTCAACCATCATTCCAATAACATTCCACAGTGCGGTGTATCCCGTTGAATAGCGTGGGTAATCCATAAACTGACTAAATCCAATTTCCGGAACTTGATTAAAAACATTCACATAAGGTGTAATATCCCAATCTTTCTTTTGTAAATCCGCTTCCAGTGCGGGCATGATGGTGTTTTGTAAATAACTCCCCAATTCACCGCCTAACTTATTATGTTGGGTAAACAAATGAGTTAGCACATATTGATAATCCGCGCCATTACTTACATGATTATCTATAAAAACATCCGGCTTTACCAAATGAAAAATTTGAGCGAAGGTTTTAGCATTCTCGGTATCGTTTTTTATAAAATCACGGTTCAAATCAAAATTCTGTGCATTGCCACGAAAGCCGTATGCTTTAGGACCATTTTGATTGGCACGCGTTCCTGAATTTCTATTTAAACTTCCGCCAACATTATAAATAGGAATGGTAACTACAACGGTATTCTTTGGTGCTGGAATTTTTCCTTGAGCCAAATCACGAAATAACATCATCGTCGCGTCTATACCATCGCTTTCACCAGGATGAATGCCATTATTGATTAATAATACACGTTTATTTTCACGAATGGTTTCGAAACTAAATTTAGCATCGACATTAAAAGTCACAATATGCAAAGGCTCACCAGAATCTGTTTTTCCAATAGCTTGCAGTTGAATTTGAGGAAAGGCATTTGCCAAATCCGAATAATATTGAATGGTTTGATAATATGTAGCCGTTTCCGTTCCGTTGCTTGCCTCAAAAACCGTTATAAAATCATCTTTTTTGCTTTGCGCCTGTAAAAAACTGAAAGTCAAACAAATGACTAACAGTTGACTAATACGAATCATATTTGAAATTTTAATAAGTAAACTTAAACAATTTATCACAATATAATCTTGTAGGTGTTTATATTAACTGTATTTTTGCACCCTCAAAAAAAAGAATGATGACTCAATTTTTTCGAAAATTTACAACAAATCCTAAAAATGATATTTTAAGCGGGATAACCGTTTCATTAGCAATGATTCCAGAAGTGGTAGCATTTGCTTTTGTGGCGCAAATAGACCCACTTATGGCACTTTCTGGTGCGTTTATTATTGGATTAATTGCTGCAATTTTTGGAGGAAGGCCAGGTTTAATTTCTGGCGCTGCTGGTGCTGTTGCTGTAATTTTTGTCACCATGATTGCTGATGGACATACAAAAGGGCTTCTTTTTGATCAGCCTGTAGATAATATGGGTTTTTTCTACTTAATGGCTTGCGTTATTTTAATGGGAATTATTCAAATTTTAGCCGGTGTATTTAAGTTGGGACGTTTTGTGCGTTTAATTCCGCACTCCGTAATGCTGGGTTTTGTAAACGGTTTAGCTATTGTTATTTTTTGGGCTCAAGTAAAAATGTTTACACATAAATCATTAGTAGTTTCTACCGATGGCGTTAAGGAATACGTAAGCACCTATATGGAAGGCGCTGAACTCTATTTAATGTTAGGCTTGGTATTTTTAACCATGACCATCATGACCATTTTACCAAAAATAACTAAAAAAATTCCTGCGGCTTTAACGGCTATATTAGTTACCACATTTATTGCAATCGGATTCAATTTAGATGTTTCAACGGTTGGTTCATACATTATTGAAGGTGGTGGAACAGGCTTAAAAGGTGAATTTCCTACACCTAATTTAGAGCTTTGGCAAAATCTTCCAATTAATTGGGACACGCTAAATTTTATTCTTCCCTATGCATTTTTAGCCGCTTCTGTTGGTTTAATAGAATCATTAATGACCATGAATTTGGTAGACGAATTAACGGACACCAGAGGTAATGGCGACCAAGAATGTATTGCTCAAGGAGCTGGAAGTATTATGTCAGGTCTTTTTGGTGGAACTGGAGGTTGTGGTATGATTGGACAAACGGTAATTAATATTAACGCTGGTGGTCGTGGTCGTCTTTCAGGTATCGTAATGGCTCTAACGCTGTTAACTTTTATACTTTTTACAGATAAATTAATTGAGCAAGTACCAATTGCAGCACTAGTTGGTGTTATGTTTATGATGGTTATTGAAACATTTGCATGGTCTAGTTTTCGCATTATTAAAAAAATTCCAAAATCCGATGCTTTTGTACTCATAATCGTTTCAGCCGTTACAGTTATATTCGATTTAGCCATTGCCGTTTTTGTTGGTGTTATTATTTCGGCATTAGCTTTTGCTTGGGAGAATGCCAAACGTATTCGCGCCAGAAAACGCATGCGTGAGGATGGCACCAAAGTTTACGAAATTTGGGGTCCATTATTTTTCGGAAGTATAACAGCTTTTAATCAAAAATTTGATCCTAAAAATGACCCACAATATGTTGAAATTGACTTTGTTGAATCGCGAATTAGTGATCATTCTGCTTTAGAAGCTATTTTTAATTTAGTTGAAAAATATGAAGCCGAAGGAAAATCGATTAAATTGAAACACTTAAGCGAAGATTGCAAATTACTCATGTATAAGGCTAGTCCGAAATTCAGGGAAGTTATTGTTGAAGCGGTTGATGACCCGAGATACCATTTAGCAGCGAACCCTGAAGAGTTTCCAAAACCACTTTCAGAATACAAGTTTAAATAACTATTTTACCCGAACACTAATGGGTACTAATTTGGTATAATCGCCTTGATTACGAATCACATCGCGCACAATGGATGATGAAATATAGGACGTATTCGCAGCCGTTAACAAAAACACGGTTTCTATAGGTGCTAAATCGCGATTGGTATGCGCTATGGCTTTTTCAAATTCGAAATCTCCGGGATTACGCAAACCACGAAGTATAAATTGGACGTTATTTTTCAGGCAAAAATCGACTGTTAAACCTTCATAGGAAACCACTTTTACTTTCGGTTCGCCAGCAAATGATTCTTCAATAAACCGCATGCGTTCTTCTAATGAAAACATGTATTTTTTATCCGCATTCACACCAATGGCAACAATAACCTCATCAAACAGTTTGATAGCGCGTTTAATAATATCGTAATGACCTAAAGTTAATGGATCAAAAGATCCGGGAAATACAGCTTTTTTCATAATTTACTCCTAAACATTAAAGATACTTAATAATTATTTTAAGCCAAATTAAACACTATTTCAACGCTTCTTCGATGGCATTCTGAAATAATTGTTCTAACGAAATTCCAGCAGCTGCCGCTTGTTGTGGCAAAATACTAGCTTTTGTTAATCCTGGAACAGTGTTGACTTCCAATAAATGTGGTTCGCCATCTTTAAAAATATATTCACTTCGGGAAAAGCCCGTCATTTTTAATATTTCATAAACCCTTTTTGCTAAAGCACGCACTTTCTCGGCATCGGATTCTGAAATTCGTGCAGGAGTAATTTCTTTAGATTGCCCTAAATACTTAGCTTGATAATCGAAAAAATCATTTTCGCTAACAATTTCAGTAATTGGCAATACTATAATTTCGCCTTGGTAGGAAATAACACCAACAGACACTTCAACCCCATCTAAATAGGATTCAATAATAATTTCATCATCTTCTTTGTAAGCAACTTCTAACGCTTTTTTGAATTCCTCTTTTTTATAAACTTTTGAAATTCCAAAACTACTCCCAGCACGATTCGCTTTAACAAAGCAAGGCAAACCTACTTTTTTAATAATGGCATCTTCATCAATAACATCACCTAGATTAATATAATAACTTTCGGCCGTTTTAATTCCATAAGGCCTTAAAACGCTTAAGCAATCGCGTTTATTAAAGGTTAAAGCCGCCTGATACATACCACAGCTGGTATGCGGAATGTTCAGCAACTCTAAATAAGCCTGCATAATACCATCTTCGCCAGGCGATCCGTGAATGGCATTAAAAACACAATCGAAAGTAATTTTTTCGTCATCAACGATAACCGAGAAATCATTTTTATCAATTGGAAACTCCTTTTCCGTATCCGAAACAAAAACCCATTTATTTTCAAAAATATGAATGCGAAAAACATGATAGTTATCTAAAGTATTTAAAGCGTTATAAACCACGTTTCCGCTTTTTAGGGAAATTTCGTACTCACTAGAGTAACCACCCATAATAATGGCAATATTCTTTTTCATTGGCTATATTTCGGCAATTAAAGGCGTCATATTTAAAGTTTACGAATCAATTTAAGTCTAAAACTAACAATAAAACGTATCTATTATTAGTTAAGCTAAAATATCACTAATAAATCAAAACTAAAAACAGTTCTGTTTTTATATATTTGCCCAACAAATCCGTTTCCATGAGTCTTTTAAAATTTCTGACGAGTAAAACATTCCTAATTCAAATTATTCTAGCCATTGTTGGTTTAGTAGTTATTTGTTTCATTTTATTAAAATGGCTAAATGTTACCACCAATCATGGTGAGTTTGAAACCGTTCCCGATTTAAAAGGAAAATCTATTGGTGTGGCCAATTTGGAGTTAAACGAAAACAATTTAAAATTAGAAATTTTAGATTCTTCAAATTTTAATCCTGATTATCCAAAATTTTCAGTGATTGAGCAAGACCCTATTGCTGGCGAGAAGGTTAAAGATGGCCGAAAAATTTATGTAACCTTAAATCCATCAGGATTCCGAAAGGTGAAAATTCCCAATTTAAAAGAAAAAACATTTAGACAAGCCAAACCAACATTGGAAGCGCTTGGCTTTGCTATTGGCACGATAACCTTTACCGATTATTTAGGTGAAAATGAAGTGGTAAAATTAATGTACAGCGGTAAAGAAATAAAAGAAGGCGATGAATTGCCTAAAACATCTAAAATCGATTTGGTTTTAGGTAACGGAAACAGACCAGGTTCAAACTAATTATGGCAGACTATACTCCAGAAAATCAAAGCGAAGAAGACGATTTATACGAACACTACGCTTTTACTGCCGAAAAAGGGCAAACACCGCTTCGGATTGATAAATATTTAATGAATTTTATTGAAAACGCCACGCGTAATAAAATTCAGGCTGCTGCAAAAAGCGGCAATATTTATGTAAATGACGAGCAAGTAAAATCTAACTACAAAGTAAAACCATTTGATAAAATTCGGGTGCTTTTTGAGCATCCACCTTATGAGTATTTGCTGACACCCGAAAACATTCCCTTAAACATTGTTTATGAGGACGACGATTTATTGGTTGTCAATAAAGAACCTGGTATGGTAGTACATCCAGGGCATGGAAATTATTCTGGAACCTTGATAAATGCCTTAATTTATCATTTTGAAAACTTACCAAACAACTCCAGTAACCGTCCAGGATTGGTTCATAGAATCGATAAAGATACCAGCGGTTTGCTAGTAATTGCCAAGAATGAAGAGTCTATGGCCCATTTATCCAAGCAGTTTTTTGATAAAACTAGCGAGCGCGAATATATAGCTATTGCTTGGGGAAATATAGAAGAGGAAGAGGGCACCATAGAAGGCAATATTGGTAGACATCCAAAAAACAGATTACAAAATACCGTGTATTTTGGTGATGAGAGCGACAAAGGAAAACCAGCAGTAACGCATTATAAAGTTTTGGAACGCTTAGGCTACGTAACCCTGGTTTCTTGCAAATTAGAAACAGGCCGTACACACCAAATTCGCGTGCATATGAAACATATTGGTCACACCTTATTTAATGACGAACGCTATGGTGGCGAACGCATTTTAAAAGGAACCACCTTTACAAAATACCGCCAGTTTGTAGATAATTGTTTTAAAATTTTACCAAGACAGGCCTTACACGCTAAATCGTTAGGTTTTGTACACCCTAAAACAGGCGAAATGATGAGATTTGATTCTGAAATTCCACAAGATATGCAAGACTGTATTGAAAAGTGGCGTAATTATTCCAAGCATCAAGATTCAGAATAAATTTCTTCTATAGGTTTATTGGGAAAGAATAAAATTAGAAATTGATTTTATGCCATGTGAGTTGTAACTTTGGTAAACACAAAAAAGTTACGAACCTTTAAAATCAATTCCTAATTATAGGACTTTTACATACTTATGAAACTTGTAATATCTCCAGCCAAATCTTTAGACTACGATAGCAAATTACCAACATCTAAATCTACGGAATCCGTATTCTTGAAAGAATCGGAACGTTTAAATGGACTATTGAAAAAGAAATCTCCTAAAAGCTTGTCGAAGCTTATGAGTATTTCCGATAATTTAAGCCAGTTGAATTACGACCGGAACCAAGAATGGGAACTACCATTTAAGGAAGGTTCTGCCAGACAAGCTATTTACGCCTTTAATGGCGATGTTTATCGTGGTTTGGATGCGTATACGATTCCAATAGAAAAAATTGATTCCCTTCAAAATACAGTTCGGATTTTGTCAGGATTGTATGGCGTTTTAAAACCTTTGGATTTAATTATGCCTTACCGATTGGAAATGGGCACCAAATTAGCAGTTGGCAAAAACAAAAACTTATATGAGTTTTGGAAGAAGAAAGTCACTAAATCCTTGAATGACGAATTAGAGGATGATGAGCTGTTTTTGAATTTAGCTAGTAATGAGTATTTTAAAGCCATTGATACAAAAGCTTTAAAAGTTCCTGTTATAGATGTGGACTTTAAAGAATTTAAGGACGACAAATATAAAACCATTGGTATTTTTGCTAAAGCAGCAAGAGGACTAATGGCACGGTTTATTATTGATGAAAACGCTGAAACTTTAGATGATGTTAAAGCATTCAATTTAGAGGGTTATGGTTTGAGCTATGAACTATCCAGCTCAAACAAATTAGTTTTCACCAGATAATTGCATTGGCAAGAAGGGTTTAAGCCTTTGCTTTTTTATCAACACTTATTTTTTCTTCAGGACGTACTTGCTTCTTAATTCGTGGACGTCTTACACCATACGAACCGCGATTAATTTTACCGCGTTTTGTTTTTTTATCACCTTTTCCCATGTCATTTTTGTATTTAAAACTTAAGCTATAAATTACAATAAATTTATCATCTTTAAAAACAAAAATGACATTCTTTCATAAGCATCCATACCAACCTTTTATTCAAGAGGATACCACCAAATTAATTGTGGGCACCTTACCACCACCACGTTTTTCTACTGGTGATTTGCTTGAAAAGGACGTCGATTTCTGCTATGGGAGTTATTATAATAGTCTGTGGTTGTTTATTGATAAAATTCATAATTTAAATTTTCGTTATGACAATTCTGAAGAAGCCATTATAGAACGCCAACAGTTTTTAATTCAGCATAAAATTGGTGTTTGTGACATTGTAGAAAGTGCGGAACGTGAAAAAATAGACGCATCGGATTTAGGCATGACAAACATCATATTGCGGGATATCTTGGGTTATTTAAAGAAATACCCAAATATTGACACCTTGTTATTTACAGGAGGAAACAGTAAAAACGGTCCAGAATACTTCTTCCGAAAGCATTTAAAAACTTATAATTTGAAATTGGAAGTGCTTTCTAATGAGGTTCCAAGAATTCATCAATTCAATATGAACACAGAATCCACAGAACGCATTATCAAAACAGTTTCCTTGACTTCTGGGTCTGGTGCAGCCAATATTTCTATAAGTAGGTTGCCACTTTACAAGCATTTAAAGGCAAGCAATCCTGACTTTAATACCTTCGATTTTCGGGTAATGCAGTATCGCGAATTTATCTAGAAAAAAACGCCATTATTGCGGATTAGACAGGAATTATCAGAATTTTATCGATTTTATATATAATCTGAAGTTGAAAAATACTATTTTAACAACCGTTAAAAAATTAATCAATAATGAAAAACAATTTACTACTCCTTTTTGCCTTCCTACTTATTGTTTCATGTTCCGATGATGATGACCCAGTAACGGTTCAACAATGTGCCAAACCAACAGGTGTTATTGCTAATACCATAACATTTGAAAGTGCTGAAATAATTTGGACCGACGCCAACAGCGCAACTTCTTTTACCGTTGAATACGGTTTATCTGGCTTTATGCTAGGTTCAGGCACCACTATTAATCGGGCTGAAACTTCTGTTATGCTAACGAATCTTGCCGCCAATACGAGTTATGATGTTTATATTACAACAATTTGCAGCATTGATAATTCCAGTATGTACTCGGATGTTTTCAACTTTACCACCTCTGCTCCTTTAGTGATTCCAGAACTCCTTCCAAATCTTTCGGATTTGAATTTATTTGCAGGAAACCTAAACGATTTAACACCAAGCTCTCGTGCTTTTGAATACAACTTAAATACGCCATTATTTACAGACTACGCGCACAAACAGCGTTTAATAGCCTTGCCTCCAGGAACAACTATGGATTTTGTGGATAACGGATTTCCAGATTTTCCAGATAATACGGTTATATCAAAAACTTTTTATTACAATAATGATGAGCGTGACGAATCATTAGGAAAAACAATTATTGAAACGCGAATTTTAATTAAAATTAATGGTGTTTGGGAATTAGGAAATTATAAGTGGAATGCCAACCAAACGGATGCCGTTTTGGATGATATGGCACATACCGTTCCTGTATCCTTTATTGACGATAGCGGAACCACTAACACTATCAACTATGGTGTTCCGTCCATGCAAGACTGTATTAACTGCCATAATAGTAGTAATATAATTACGCCTATTGGACCAAAAATGAGGACTATGAATTTTAATAATCAGCTTCAAGATTTTATTAATGCTGGACATTTATCAAACCTTTCAGACCCTTCAAGCGTTACGACATTGCCAAATTGGGAAGACACTAGCTATACAATTGAAGAGCGTTCTCGCGCCTATTTTGATGTTAATTGTGCACATTGTCATTCCGATGGTGGCTATTGCGAATTCCAGTCTGAATTACGTTTAACATACGAAACTCCTTTTGCTGAATCCATGATTCTTGAACGCAAAGGCAGTATTGATAATCGTATGCGTAATTATAATCCTGGTATTAGTATGCCATTAATTGGCACTAGTATTGTTCATAGTGAAGGTTATGATTTAATTCGCCAATATTTAAACTCCTTATAGTAGGTTATAAAGTAGAGAAACAAAAACCCAATGATATCGCTATCATTGGGTTTTTAACTAACCAACTAAAACTAATATGAAAAACTAAATTTATTTATTAGGATTAAACCCTTTAGGTAAATAATCCTGGATATTGAAATTAAACTGAACATCTTCTTCTATTTCTATTAAAGAAACTTTTTCCCAATTAATATCGTCTTTGCCTTTTAATGGGTTAAAGTCTTTTGGCAAGTAGGCATGCGTATCAAAACCTAAATTTATATCTTCTGGTAAATCTATCAGAACAGTTTCCTTCCAATTAATATCATTCTTACCCTCTAAAGGATTAAAATTATTAGGCAAATATTGCTTGACATCAAAACCTAAATCAATAGGCTCATCCATTTCAATTACATGTACATCCTGAATGCTAATTACAGAATTATTTGAAACATGATTATGTTTGTGCTTGTGTGGATTGGTTGTAAAATTATCAGTTACTAAATTGCTAGCCACGGTTGTACTTGTTGCAAGTAATAATCCGCTTATGACTAATAAATGTCTCATTTTCTGTTTATATATTAATATTTATCTATTAGACTTAAAAGACCTTAAAAGGTTTCATTTATTTAGAAATATTTAACACTAAACATCTGAATTTAAGAATACTTAGCAGTTCAGAACAAAAAAACTTCCAAAGGCAATTTCAATTTAGATAATAGCTCTTATCTCTGCTTATTTATATAGTTTGAAATAGAGTGACACCTTGTTTTTACACTGTAATTACCAACCAAAATCTAACACTTAAAATTATAACATTAAACCTTTTTAATATTTCCATGTCTTATATGTACAAACTTTAATACTTATAAATCATGAAAAAAATATTTTTAATTGCTTTAGCATTAGTAACTTTTCAATTATCTGCTCAAGACAAAAAACAAATGCATAAAAAAGGTGAACGAGCTGAAAAGATGCAAGCGTACACTCCAGAAGAGATGGCGGAATTGCAAACTAAAAAATTAACGTTGGATTTAGATTTAACGAAAGAACAACAAAAACAAGTTATGACATTGAACCTGGAAGCCGCAAAAGAACGCAAAGCCATGATGGAAAAGCGTCAAGAATTTCAGAAAGAAAAAGAAGCGAAGTCAGTTTCGAAAGACGACAAGCTTAAAATGAAAAATGACAGGTTGGATAAGCAAATTGCTATGAAAGCTAAAATGAAAGAGATTTTAAATGATGAGCAATACGCTAAATGGGAGAAGCTTCAAAAGAAACGCATGGAAAAAGGACGCAATTCAAGAAAGCAGAAAAAACATGGAAAATAAAATTTGAGTTGGTTAATTAGTTTACTAAAAGGCAGATATGAATTAAAATATCTGCCTTTTTTTATATTAAAAAAAATATCGCTAAATTACAATCACTAAAAAAACTCTATTATGAAAAAATTACTAGTTATTGTATTGGCTTTAATAGGTATGCAGCTTTCTGCACAAGATTTAAACAGTTTAAGCACTACGGCATCTAGCGAATCCAGCTCTATGATTGATCAAATAGCTGGAGATCAAGTTAGAAAATTTGCCAAAAAATTAAATTTAAATGAATCGCAACAAAAAATGGCTTCAGATTTAGTAGTAAGTCAGTTGAAATCACCGAAGTTTCAAAAATTAATTGGAGATTCTGCTAGTAAACTTTTAGGATCGGGGTCCAGTGATAATTTGGATGATATTTCAAGAGCATTATTAGATGAACCGAAATTTCAAAATGACATGAAAAAGGTTTTAGATGACGATCAGAAAGAAGAATTCAGTAAAATGCTTCCTATATAAGTAGGAGCTTTAATTTATGAGTGTTACAAAAAAGCGATCTGAAATTCAGATCGCTTTTTAATTTATAAAGTTTTAGCTACTTTGCCAACTACTTCAATTGTTTTATCCAGATCATCATAACTTAAAGCATCTGTAATAAACCATGTTTCAAATGCACTTGGCGCTATATAAATACCACCATCTAGCAAACCATGAAAAAACTTTTTAAAGGTTTCATTATTTCCATTGGCAGCCGATTGAAAATCAACAACAGGGGTATCTGAAAAATGAACAGATATCATGGAACCAACTCTATTAATGGTATGAACGATATTGTTTTCAGTTAAAACTTTAGACATCCCATTATGCAAATAGGCTGTTTTTTCTTCTAGGCGTCTATAAATTTCATCATCCGTATTCAATGCCTGTAGCATTGCCAAACCAGCCGCCATAGCTAACGGATTACCACTTAATGTTCCTGCCTGATAAACAGGCCCTAGCGGCGCTAAATGATTCATTATTTCTTCACGAGCTGCAAACGCACCAACTGGTAAACCGCCTCCTATTACTTTTCCAAAACAAACGATATCCGCTTTAATACCATATAATTGCTGAACGCCTCCTTTTGATAAGCGGAAACCCGTCATAACCTCATCAAAAATTAAAAGAATATTATGTTCTGTACATAAATCTCTTAAGCCTTGTAGAAAATTTTGTTTAGGAGGAATACATCCCATATTCCCTGCCACAGGCTCTAAAATAATACAGGCTATCTCATTAATATTTGCTTGAATTAATTCTTTAACGTTTTCTAAATCGTTAAAATTAGCTAATAAAGTATCTTTAGCTGTACCTTGTGTTACACCTGGACTATTTGGTGATCCGAAGGTTACAGCACCACTTCCTGCCTGAATTAAAAAACTATCACTATGACCATGATAACAACCGGCAAACTTTATAATTTTATCTTTTCCTGTAAAACCACGTGCTAAACGAACAGCACTCATACAAGCTTCGGTTCCCGAATTTACAAATCTAATTTTATCAATATTAGGAACCATGGAAACCGCCAATTCAGCAATTTTAGTTTCAATTTCCGTCGGTGTTCCGAAGGATGTTCCAAGCTTTGTTTTTTCAACGACCGCATCAACTACGGGTGGAAAAGCATGACCTAAAATCATGGGGCCCCAAGAATTAATGTAATCGATATATTGATTATCATCTTCATCTATTAAATAAGGTCCATGCGCTTTTTTTATAAAAATAGGCGTTCCTCCAACAGCTCCAAATGCTCTTACGGGAGAGTTTACACCACCTGGGATTACTTTTTCAGCTTGTGCAAAAAGCGCACTACTTCTTTTGTATTGCATAAAATTTATACTTTAATTAGATTTTACCACTATTAAATCTCCAATATTTAAATTATTAGATGATAAATTATTGAGGCGTTTTAAATTTTCAACGGTTGTATTGTAGCGTTTTGAAAGTGAATAAAGGGTGTCTCCTTTAACCACTCGATGAGAAGATTCCATAGATGAACTAACTTCAGCAACTCGTGTTTTTTTTCCAGTAACTATTTCATCATATTTGTACAATTCATAACGCTCAATAAGACTAATTAATTTATCAGGGTACTTTCTATCCGTTGCATATCCTGCAGCTTTCAAACCTTTAGCCCAGCCTTCATAGTCGTCAATTTCCAATTCAAATAACTTGTAATAACGTTTACGTTCCTTCAAGAATAGTGAATGATCACGATAGGAATATTTGGCATCATTATACTTTCGGAAACATTCTTGATCGGCATCATCATCATGATAAATTCTAGCACCTGTCCATTCATGACATTTTATTCCAAAATGATTGTTAGCTTCAACTGCCAAACGACCGCGACCCGAACTGGATTCTAAAATCCCTTGAGCTAAAGTAATACTAGCTGGAATTTGGTATAAGCGCATTTCTTCTTGAGCAATATCACTATACAATGCAATATAATCATCAATAGGACTATTGCTTATTACCACCTTTTTTTTAACAGGATATTCTGATGGCGTTTCCACCGTTGGTTTTTTCACCTCTGGCGTTTTTACAACCCGCTCCGTTTTGGTTTTATTCTTGGATTTAGAAGCTGCTCGTTTTTTAGAACCACAACTAAAAACAATTAATGCCATACAAACTACTACTAGTACTCGCTTCATTTTCATTGAATTTTTATCATATTCTTCTTTTCTAAAATACGATTCATACCCTTAATTCCTTGTAGGCCTCCCGTATGAATCATTAGTATTTTAGCATCTTTAGGAAAATATCCTTTTTTTATCAAATCGCATACTCCAAAAGCCATTTTTCCTGTATAAATGGGGTCTAATGGTATATTAAATTGTTGCTTAAAATCATTAATAAAACTAATTAATTCCAAATTTATTTTAGCATAACCTCCAAAATGGTAATCCGAAATTAAATCCCAATTTTCCCGCTTTGCAAATTTACTAATATCTTTCCGTAAAAAATCACCTTTAAGGGCAGGAAAACCAAGAATTTTTTGATGTGCTTTTGCTGAATTTATTAATCCAGAAATAGTACCACCCGTTCCCACTGCAGACGTAATGAAATCGAATTCCGTATCCTGTTCCGTTAATATTTCTTCACAACCTTTTATAGCTAATTCATTTGTACCACCTTCAGGTATGAAATAAAATTCGCCAAATTTATTCCTTAAATTCTCAATAAATGTTTCTGTTTCTTTTTCCCGATATGTGTCCCGTGAAACAAAATAAAATTGCATGCCTTGCGATTTTGCAAACTTTAAGGTTGGATTCTTCTGAATTTCTTTAGATAATTCTTCCCCTCGAATTACACCTATAGTTTGAAAATTAAAGCGATTTCCGGCCGCAGCAACGGCTGCAATATGGTTTGAATAAGCACCTCCAAAAGTTAAAAGTGTTTGCACATCTTGCTTTTTAGCTTCAATAATATTGTATTTTAACTTTCGATACTTGTTCCCTGATATAAATGGATCCACCAAATAGTCCGGTTTTACAAAAAGCTGATTATCAATACGAACATTTAAATTTCCAGAAATCTCGAACATTATATAAATTTTAATAAATATTTATGCTTTATAGTTTTGTAGTTTACTTTTTTTAGTATATTTCACAATATTATAATGAATTATCAGTTTTTTAACATTTAAACGATGATTACATGACTAATAACCCCAAAACCTACCGCACAACACCTATTTGATTTGGTGAAAATACAATTTGTATTTAACAAACCTCAAATAGTAGCTCATGATTAAAAAATTACTCTCCGTAGTATTACTTATGATGTTTTTTTATAATGCATTTGGACAAAACTATCCTTGTGCAGAAAACTTCAGTATTACAACCAAAACTCTCAATGTATCAAACTCCAACATTCCTGAAAGCCTTATTTATTGGGATTTTTCAAAATCATCCAATAACA
>NZ_JBLXHU010000010.1:0-67012 GCF_048259285.1 Bizionia sp.
TGTTTGCAATATAATAGCATCCACCGTTGTGGCGCCACGCCTAATAGCTTCTTCAATTGGCACCATGGAACCTAATCCACCATCTGCATACTCACAGCCATCCTTTTTAACTAAAGTCATAAACGGAGTGTAATTGCACGAAATCCAGATCCATTCGCAATATTCCTCATAGCTAAAATCATTAATCGATTTATATTCCACCTGGTTTAAAGATAAATTTGAAACCGTTACTACCACATCGGTTTTAGAAGCTTTTAAAAGGTTGAACTCACTTTCTGAAAGGGTTTTCTGAATCAGTTTTTTTAAATTATAACTTTCGCCAAATGTTTTACTGCCACGCAGTAAATTCCGAAGGACGTTAAAGTGATTAATCCCAATAGTTTCAACCCCTTTCTTTTTTTTGATGGTAAATGGCCGACGATTAAAAATGGCATTTTGATTGACATTGGTATACACATTTTTTATTTTCTCCACATTTTTTAATCCCAAATGCGACACCAATAAACTCCCTGTTGATGTGCCTATAAGCAAATCATACTCATGCCCTTTTTCCTCAATTAAATATTGCGCCACACCTCCTGCAAACGCACCTTTACTTCCTCCTCCTGAAATGACTAAAGCACGCATATTTATTAATTTTTCATAGTTAAACGTTGAATAATATCGGCGTATTTTTCCGTATTGGATAAAACTTCTATTAAATTTTTAGCAAACGATTTAAAGCGCCAATTATAATGATGTGATGCATCCATTAAGTTTAAAATAGCCGGTTCAGGAAATACTTGTAATAAATTCAAATATGAAAAAGCACCTTGACGAACCTCAAAACTATAATCAGCAGATGTATAGGATACCAATTCATTGAAATACAGCTGTTTATCTGTTTCGTCATATTCCGATGTTGATAACGCTAAAACCAGCCACAGCAATCGCACATTTTTATCATTAAACCCAACAATTGCTTTTGTCTGATTTAAATAGTCAACGCGTTTATCTGGAAAATTCACCCATAAATTATACAGCGCAGATTCTATTGTCATATAAGATTTATCAGATAATAACGATTCATAATTTGTTTTTAATCCTAATGGAATTTTCGTGAGGTTTTTTGAGATGGCTTGGCGCACTTTTAAGCCATCATTAAAATTAGCAGCCGTTATGCGCCCTGGAACTTGGGCTACAATTTTAGCTTTGGCTTCCGCAGATAATGGTGCTGATAAGTAATAATCGCATTTGGCATTTTTAGCTTCGCAATCTGCCATTAGATATTCTTGAATGAACTGCGATTGCCCCAAACTTGCCAAAGCTTCATTATAAGGAAATGTTTCGGCCTCCAACCAAACAGCCACAAAAGCATCTAAATTTTGTCCACTTATCTTTTCAGCTTCATGAATAAAATGGGTTGTTTCTACGTTTTTAAATTTATAGATTTCTAAATAGTTTTTAATGGCCGTTTTAAACGCGTCATCGCCTATTTTTTCACGTAAAGCATGCAAAACCCAAGCACCTTTTTTATAAAATGTGGTACTACTCGATTTTGGATTCAATAAAGAAGTCCCTTCCTTCCGACTATCTTGTTCTAATAATTCCTGCGCATATTCATACAAACGCATATAGTAATAATTTTTACCAAAAACGTCTTGTTCCGCTAATAGCGCATAATACGTAGCAAAACCTTCTTGCAACCAATGATGTGTTCCGGACGTTTCTGTTACCAAATTACCAAACCATTGATGTGCTAACTCGTGCGCATTTACATTCACATAATTTCTGTCGTTAAACGCAATAGAATCTATAACAAACGAATCTGCAAAAATAGTAGTTCCCGTGTTTTCCATACCTGAATACAAAAAATCATGAACAGGAACTTGCTTATAATTTTGCCATGGATATGGAACACCAATTTCAGTTTCCAAAAAATTAAACATCTGCTTGGTATACCTGTAGGTTGGTTCCGCTTTTATAGAATCTTCCGGATAATAATACATCTCTAACGGAATTCCGCTTTCCGATATGTCCTCACTTTTATCATAATTACCAATAGCCAAAGCTACTAAATAACTGGCCATGGGCTGTTTCATATTATAACTCCAAATTGTAAAAGCACCATTAATCTGTTTATCAACAAGTTTTCCATTGGCAATAACTTGATAGTGAGAATCGAATTCAACGGTTAAATCGAATTCTATTTTATCATTCATATCATCTATACTCGGCAACCAATTACTGGTGTATTTACCTTGACCCTGACTCCAAATTTGATTGGGTGCATTCGTATCCCAACCAACAAAATACAATGCTTTTTTAGGATTAGCTGTAAATTGAAGTACGATCGTGTTTTTTTTTGAAGGTTTAAAAGCATTAAATAGAATGAGCCTTTTACCATCATTTTCAAACCTGATTTTACTACCATTCCACAAAACTTTAGAAAACGTCATATTTTGTGAATCTAAAAAAATAGAATCAGTAGATTTTAAAATATCAAAAACAACGGTGAGGTTTCCCGAAACACTTTTAGTGGAAACATCTGGCACGACATGGGCTTGAATCTGTTTAAAATCCACATAATCTGTTTGTTGCGAAAAAGCAATGCTACTGAATAAGAAACCAACTAGGGCAAATAAATATTTCATAGTGTAATTTAAGCAAAGACTGCTCCAAAATACAAAAATTTGCATTTTATGAATTGATTGAAATGACTTAAATTCGCTTTTATGAATACCCATTTACAAACTCCCATAGATTACCTGAAAGGCGTTGGTCCCAATCGTGCCGATTTACTTCGGAAGGAACTCGGTATTCATACCTATCAAGATTTAATAAACTTATTTCCGAATCGGTATTTAGACAGAACCAAATACTTTAAAATAAATGAATTACAGCAAAACAATGCCGAAGTTCAAGTTATAGGAAAGCTAATAAAGTTTGAAGAAATTGCGCAAAAACGCGGCAAACGATTAGTTGCCACTTTTCAAGACGACACGGGAACCATGGAATTGGTTTGGTTTCGCGGGCAAAAATGGATTCGCGACAGTTTAAAGCTTCAAACACCTTATGTCATTTTTGGGAAAACAAATTTTTATGCCGGCAAGTTTAGTATGCCACATCCAGAAATGGAACTTTTAGCAGAACATGAAGCTAGTTTACGCTCGGCCATGCAACCAATTTATCCTTCAACTGAAAAATTGAACAATAAGGGAATCACGAATCGTGTGGTGAACAAAATTATGCAACAATTGTTTGTTGAAACCAAAGGCCGATTTGTTGAAACTTTATCACCAGAACTTTTAGAAAGTCAGAAATTAATCTCTAAAAGTGAAGCGCTTTTTAATATCCATTTTCCAAAAAACCAAGACCTTTTAGCACGTGCTCAATACCGATTAAAATTTGAAGAATTATTCTATATTCAACTACAGTTAATTTTAAAAAACCGCATCCATAAATCAAAAATAAAAGGGCTTCCTTTTGAAAAAGTAGGAAGCTATTTCAACAGCTTTTACAGTTCATATTTACCCTTTGAATTAACCAATGCACAGAAACGGGTTTTAAAAGAAATTCGTCAAGATTTAGGTAGCCAAGCACAACTGAATCGACTATTACAAGGAGATGTGGGATCTGGAAAAACCATAGTCGCCTTCATGTCAATGCTCATGGCGCTTGACAACGGTTTTCAAGCCTGCTTAATGGCTCCGACTGAAATTTTGTCAGTACAGCACTACAATGGATTAGTGCAATGGTGTAAACAACTAAATATCAGCATAAAAATACTCACAGGCTCAAGTAAAACTTCAGATAGAAGAGAAATTCACAAAACGCTAGAAAATGGCGAATTACAGATTCTTGTTGGCACACATGCCCTATTAGAAGACAAGGTGAAATTTCAAAAATTAGGGCTCGCAATTATAGATGAACAACATCGTTTTGGTGTAGAACAACGAAGCAAATTATGGCACAAAGGACCAAAAGAAACCCGACCTCCATCTCCTCAAATGGAGGAAGCCAAAGGCGCTATTATTCCACCACATATTTTGGTCATGACAGCCACACCTATTCCACGTACTTTAGCCATGTCTGTTTATGGTGATTTGGATATCTCTATTATTGATGAATTGCCTCCAGGAAGACAAGCTATAAAAACGGTGCATCGGTATGATAAAAACAGATTAGACGTTTTCCGATTTATACGTGATGAAATTGAAAAAGGCCGACAAATTTATATCGTTTATCCATTGATTCAAGAGAGCGAAAAAATGGATTATAAAGATTTAATGGATGGTTACGAAAGTATTTCACGAGATTTCCCAATGCCAAAGTATCAAATTTCTATTGTTCACGGAAAAATGAAAGCCGTGGATAAAGATTTCGAGATGCAGCGCTTTATAAAAGGTGAAACACACATTATGGTTGCCACAACCGTTATAGAAGTTGGTGTTAATGTCCCAAATGCTTCTGTAATGATTATTGAAAGTGCAGAACGCTTCGGCCTTTCCCAATTGCACCAATTACGTGGTCGTGTTGGTCGTGGTGCAGAACAAAGCTATTGTATCCTCATGACGAGTCATAAATTAAGTAGCGACAGTAAAACGCGTTTGGAGACGATGACGAGAACCAATGACGGCTTTGAAATTGCAGAAGTCGACTTAAAACTACGTGGACCTGGTGATATTATGGGAAAACAGCAAAGTGGTATTTTAAATTTACGAATAGCCGATATTATTAAGGATGGTGATATTTTAAAAACAGCACGTTTTTATGCCAAACAGATTTTAAACACAGACCCTAACCTATCCAAACCCAATAATAAAGCTATTTTATTTACCTATCAGCAAATGAGCAAGTACAAGAACATCTGGAATTATATTTCATGATGTCGTAAACTAACGCTTAAAAAACGGTTTTTATAAAAACAACCTAATATTTAAAATTAAAAAAATGCCCTTAAACATTGTACTTATAGAACCCGAAATACCTAATAACACCGGAAATATTGGTCGCTTAGCATTGGCTTCGGGATCCAATCTTCATTTAGTAAAACCGTTTGGATTTGAAATTACAGATGCCCGACTAAAACGCGCAGGTTTAGATTATTGGCAACATTTAAATTTACATTATTACGAAAATTTGGAGGAGTTTTTCAGTAAAAACAAAGACGCTAACATGGTGTTTTTATCGAGTCATGGCGAAAGCAACCATTGGGATATTTCTTTTGAAAACAATATGTTTCTGGTATTTGGTAAAGAATCGGTTGGTTTACCCAAAGCACTTTTAGAAAAACAAGAAAACAAATTATTTAAAATCCCTTTATACAGCAACCATGTTAGAAGTTTAAATTTGGCAAACGCTGTAAGTATCGTGGTTTACGAAGGGATTAGACAGATTACCTGACAATCTTAAAGTCTTGTTTTCTTACCTCATATTTTTACATCCATTGTTTGAATGCTAGTGTCAATATTTTATCTTTGCAAACTTAATTAACCCATGATTCATGAAGATTTCTTATAACTGGCTTAAACAATTCATAAAAACGGATTGGAATCCAGAGCAAATTAGTGAACTTTTAACCGATTTAGGTCTTGAAGTAGAAGGCTTAAACACCTATCAATCTGTAAAAGGCGGACTGGAAGGCATTGTTGTTGGCGAAGTTTTAACTTGTGTACAACATCCTAATGCGGATCGACTAAAAGTAACAACAGTTTCCATTGGTACAGATACACCATTGCAAATAGTTTGTGGCGCACCTAACGTTGCTGCTGGACAGAAAGTACCTGTAGCCACGATTGGAACAACACTTTATACGGCAGAAGGTGAAGCTTGGACAATTAAAAAAGGAAAAATTCGTGGTGAAGAAAGTCACGGAATGATTTGCGCTGAAGATGAACTAGGTTTAGGAAAAGGTCATGACGGCATCATGGTTTTGGATTCCAAAATCAAAGTCGGTTCACTAGCAGCAGAAATTTTCAACATTGAAAATGACCAAGTTTTTGAAATTGGTTTAACTCCTAATCGTTCAGACGCCATGAGTCATTATGGCGTGGCGCGAGATTTACGTGCAGGTTTCACACAAAAAGAAATTAACACAGAACTTATTACGCCTTCGGTAAGCGCCTTTCAAGTGGAAAACAGGGCGTTACGGATTGATGTTGATGTTATAAATAAAAATTTAGCACCGCGTTATTGCGGTTTAACCATATCAAACATAAAGGTAACGGATTCGCCAGCATGGCTACAAAACCGTTTAAAAGCCATAGGTCTAACACCTAAAAACAATATTGTTGATGCCACTAATTACGTGCTTCATGAATTAGGCCAGCCCCTACACGCTTTTGATGCCAACAAAATAACAGGTAATAAAATAGAAGTTAAAACACTACCTCAAGGCACCAAGTTTACTACATTAGACGGTATTGAACGTGAACTTCATGAAGAAGATTTAATGATTTGTAACGCAGAAAAACCCATGTGTATTGCAGGTGTTTTTGGCGGAATAGACTCTGGTGTAACTGAAAACACAACGAGTATATTTTTAGAAAGTGCGTATTTTAATCCTGTTAGTGTACGAAAAACAGCTAAACGCCACAATTTAAATACCGATGCGTCTTTCCGTTTTGAACGTGGCATTGACCCCAATATTACGGAATACGCTTTAAAACGTGCGGCCATTTTAATTACAGAACTAGCAGGTGGTTTAGTATCAAGTGAAATTATTGATTTTTATCCTAATAAGTTTGAAGATTTTCAAGTACGTTTAAGTTTTGATAATGCCAAAAAACTAATTGGAGAAGAAATTCCAAAAGACATCATTAAACGTATTCTTATGTCTTTGGATATCAGAATCAACAATGTAACGGAAACAGGATTAGGTTTAACCGTTCCATCATACAGAAATGATGTGCAACGTGAAGCTGATATTATAGAAGAAATTCTACGTGTTTACGGCTATAATAATATAAAAACAACCGAGAAATTAAATGCTTCTATTTCCAACACTGGAAAATTTGAAGATTATAAACTCCAAAACATTATTGGTAACCAATTGGTTTCCCAGGGTTTCTATGAAACGTTAACCAATTCGTTAACATCTCCGGACTTTGTGCCATTACATGCCGATTTAAGAGCAGAGCACAATGTAGAAATGCTAAACCCATTAAGCACAGATTTAAGTGTTTTAAGGCAATCTATGTTATTTTCTGGACTGGAAAGTTTACGACATAATTTAAATCGTCGTCGTGAGGATTTAAAATTATTTGAATTTGGAAAAACGTACCACAGTTATACAGACAGTCGCGAGGAATTTAAACATTTATCGATTCTCATTACAGGAAATCGTTATGAAAATCGTTGGAATACAGAAAGTAAACCAAGTGATTTCTTTTATTTAAAGGGAACGATTGAAACTATTTTTGCACGATTGGGTATAACAAAACTAAAAGCGTCTCCAGTAAAATCGGCCGTTTTTAGTGAAGGTATGATACTATCTTTTGGTAAAACGAAGTTGGTAGAATTCGGATTAGTTAAAAAATCCATTTTAAAGCATTTTGATATTTCACAACCTGTTTTATTTGCAGATTTTAATTGGGATGATGTGATTGAAACTGCCAAATATAATCGTGTTTCTTATAGTGCTATTTCAAAATACCCAGAAATTCGTCGGGATTTTGCTTTGCTTATAGACAATTCAGTGACTTTTGAAAGTATCCACACCATTGCCAAGCAATCTGAAAAACACTTATTAAAAAGCATCAACCTCTTTGATGTATACCAAGGAAGCAATTTACCTTCGGGCAAAAAGAGTTATGCTGTAAGTTTTACCTTTCAAGATGAGAATAAAACCTTGACAGACAAACAAATTGATAAGATTATGAACAAACTACAAGCGAGTTTTGAGAAACAATTGGGTGCAGAATTACGATAAAATTGAAATCAGTACTGTATATAATAATTAGCTTATTTAGCTTTTCACTTTTTGCTCAAAATGAATTTAGTACAGCAAAGCAGAAAGACGAAACTACTTGGGAGTTATTAAAATATGATTCAAAAAAGACTGCCCAAGGTATTGGATATGCTTTTAGCAGACCCTTACATTGGGATCATGACGACTTCAGGAAACTGACAATTCTTACGGTTAGTGTATTTTCTTTATCATTAGCAGACGAAGAAATGAACAGGATTGCAACGAGCCAAGTAGATAATTACCCGCAATTTGGCCGTGATTTTGGTTTTAAATTAGGTAAACCTCAAACGTTCTTTCTTTTAAATGCAGGACTATATGGTTTTGGTCTGTTTACAAAAAATGAGGCTGTAAGAAAAACCAGTGTCCTCATCATATCATCAGCTATTACAGCTGGCACTATTCAAAGTGTAAGCAAGACTGTTTTTGGCCGCGCAAGACCAAGTTCAGGGTTTGATTATAACGTTTTTAAACCTTTTTCTAAAGGAGCAAATTTCCATTCGTTTCCCTCTGGTCATACCGTTTTATCCGTTACTCTTGCGCATTCCGTAGCCAAACAGTTTGATAATATTTGGACTAAAGTGGGTATTTACTCTTTAGGCTCCATAACACCAATTACGCGATTAATTGAAGGTGCGCATTGGCTAACAGACATTGCTGTTGGAACCGTTTTAAGTGTTGTAGTCGTTGATAGTATAGACAATTTTTTAAATAAGACAGACGCCTATAATAAAAAACAGCATATAAGTTGGAATTTAACTCTTTCTAGCAACCAAATAGGCGTTATTGGTGTTTTTTAAACATAAAAAAACCTCGAATTATTCGAGGCTTTTCTTTTCGGTCAATAAGTTAAATATAAATTATATTACTTTAACGTTTACTGCATTAAGTCCTTTTCTTCCTTCTTCTAAATCGAATTCTACTGCATCACCTTCACGAATCTCATCGATTAATCCAGAAATGTGAACAAAATGTTCTTTGTTTGTGTCATCTTCTACGATAAATCCAAATCCTTTAGAATCGTTGAAGAATTTTACTGTTCCTTTACTCATTGTAATAGTTTAAAAATTTTAATAATACACAAATATAATTATATAAACGGATGTTCTGAACTTTTTAGAACATTTTTTTAAATCCGCAAATTCAAATTTGAAGAAAAAAGCTACTTTTTTAAGACATAATTACACTCAAAAAGTAGGGATTTATACCGTTATTTCGTATATTAAGAAGTATTAATTAAGACCTTTAAAATATGGATTCTGACTATAAAAAAATATATACTGGCAGTTTTATTATTGCCCAATTAATTGTGGATAAATTAGACGCAATTGGTATTTCAGCAATCGTAAAAGATGAAAGCGAATCTGGTAGATTGGCTGGTTTTGGCGCCTCCATTTCAGGATCGCAAGATATTTATGTGAATATGGAAGAGCTCGCTGAAGCAATATCTATTGTAGATAGTGTAACCTCTGAACTTGGCACACATTAAAAACCATATATTTTTAAATTTCACAAAAAAATCTCTAGCAAACACTAGAGATTTTTTATTAAAATACAAATTATTATGCTGTAACAGCATACATTTTTTGACGCATTTCCTTAATTTTTGGATCCTGCATATACTCATCAAAAGTTGTATATCTATCAATAACACCAGTAGGTGTTAATTCCACAACGCGGTTAGCAACCGTTTGCGCAAATTCATGATCATGGGTTGAAAATAATACCGTTCCTTTAAAGTTTTTAAGCGAATTGTTAAAGGCCGTAATACTTTCTAAATCCAAGTGGTTTGTTGGTTCATCCAATTGTAGCACATTAGCACGCATCATCATCATGCGGCTTAACATACAACGTACTTTTTCACCTCCTGATAATACATTAGATTTTTTCAAGGCTTCTTCACCACTAAAAATCATTTTTCCAAGGAAACCACGAATATGAACTTCTTCGCGTTCTTCTTCCGTTTTAGCCCATTGACGTAACCAATCAACCAAGGTTAAATTATTCTCGAAAAACGAACTATTATCTAAAGGTAAATACGATTGGGTGGTTGTAATTCCCCAATCAAATTTTCCAGCATCCGCTTGCTCATTTCCGTTTAATATTTGATAGAAAGCCGTTGTAGCTCTAGAATCTTTAGAATACAATACCACCTTATCACCTTTATTTAAATTCAAATCGATGTTACTAAAAAGTACTTCCCCATCAATAGATGCTGCAAGTCCTTGAACATTTAGAATTTGATCTCCAGCTTCCCGTTCACGCTCAAAAATAATAGCAGGATAACGACGACTGGTTCTTCTAATTTCCGATATATCTAGTTTATCAATCATTTTCTTTCTACTTGTAGCCTGTTTACTCTTGGCTACGTTGGCAGAAAAACGACGGATAAATTCTTCTAATTCTTTCTTTTTCTCTTCGGCTTTTTTATTCTGCTGCGCATGTTGTCTGGCTGCTAATTGAGATGACTCATACCAAAAGGTATAATTTCCCGAAAAGTGATTTATTTTTCCAAAATCAATATCGGAAATATGCGTACAAACAGCATCTAAAAAGTGTCTATCGTGGGAGACCACAATCACACAGTTTTCATAATTGGCTAAAAAGTTTTCTAACCACGAAATAGTTTCGTAATCCAAGTCGTTGGTAGGCTCATCCATAATAAGCACATCTGGATTTCCAAATAAAGCCTGCGCTAATAGCACACGTACTTTTTGCTTACCATCTAAATCCTTCATTAACGTATAATGGTGCTCCTCTGAAATCCCTAAATTAGATAACATAGCCGCTGCATCACTATCGGCATTCCAACCGTTCATTTCTTCAAACAAAACCTGAAGTTCGCCAATTTTTTCAGCATTTTCATCTGTATAGTCCGCATAAAGTGCATCTATTTGAGATTTTAATTTATGAAGTGGCTCATTCCCTTGAATTACAGTTTCCAAAACCGTATCGTCATCATGAAGGTTGTGATCCTGCTCTAAAACAGACATACGCTTACCGGGCTCTAAATGCACATGGCCAGAAGTTGGCTCCTGCTTTCCAGAAATAATTTTTAAAAACGTAGACTTTCCGGCTCCGTTGGCACCTATAATCCCGTAGCAATTACCATTATTAAATGTGGTACTCACTTCGTCAAAAAGGACGCGCTTGCCAAATTGAACCGATAAATTTGAAACTGATAACATGTATTACTTTTTAATTTTTGCAAAAGTACTAAAAAGCCTTCATAAGTCGAAACAAAACCAACTATATTAATATTTAACAACGTGTTAACAGCTTGTCACAGGTACAACTTTTACATTTGTGAATTAAGTCCACAATCTATTCGATTACATAACTATGAGGGAATTTAAACTTATTTGCGCTTTAGTTGTATCTACTTTTGCCTTAATATCTTGTGAAAAAGATACGAAAGCTGATGAAGGTGCAGCATATTTTGGTGGCGAGGTTGTAAACCCTAAAAACAGTTTTGTAATCCTATCCAAGTCTGAACGGATTTTGGATACCATCCGGTTGGATGAAAACAACCGGTTTCTGTATAAAATAGAAAATGTTGAAAAAGGGCTTTATACCTTTCGCTTATGGGCTTCTGAAGGATTAGAATATCAAATGGTTTTGTTGGAACCTAATGACAGTATTCTGTTTAGACTTAATACTTTGGAGTTTGATGAATCCTTAGTGTACACCGGAAATGGTGCTAAAAAGAACAATTACTTAATTAATTTGTTTTTAGATGGTGAAGCAGAAGATAAAACCATTTTAGGTTTTAGCCAATTATCTCCTCTAGAGTTTGAACGTCGTTTGGATTCTATAAGAGACCACAAATTAAGACGATTGAAGCAGTTTAACGCCAAGAATCCATCATCTGACACTTTTAACAATTTAATAAAAGGTAATATTAATTACGATTATTATTTGAGTAAGGAGGTTTATCCATTTGTAAATTATGGCAATACAGAACGCGCTAATTTTAATGAGCTTCCTGAAGGTTTTTATGATTACAGAAAGGAAATTAATTACAATTATTGCGAATTGATGGATTACTTTCCGTACTACACCTTTTTAAAACACCATTTTGAAAATTTAGCTTTATCTGAACATTTTAAAACGTCAGAGGATAGCGTTTTTAATTTAAAATCATTAGACTATAACTTAATTAAACTGAATTTAATTGATAGTTTAATGGTTAATGATTCTATTAAGAACTCATTATTAGCGCAAACTGCAGTAGAGTTTATGAGCAATAGTAAAAACACGGACGATTATGATAAAGTATTGCAATCCTTTACCGCCAAAAACACAAATAAAAAGAACGACCACTATGTAACCAATATGGTGAATTCATTAAAAGGTTTGAAAGCTGGTCAACGATTACCTGAAATTACCGTGCTAAATTATAATGGTAAAGAATTAGTTTTGGATAAAATAATTAAAAGACCAACGGTTGTCTATTTTTGGTCTTCAGTATATCGTTCTCATAGCGATAGCCACAAAAAAGCGACTGAATTAAAGATAAAATATCCAGAAGTCGATTTTATAGCAATTAATGCAACCGCTACCAATTCAACGAATTGGAAAAAACAGCTTTCTCAATTTAATTATTCGAAATTTGACGAGTTTATGTTTAAAGAACCGGAAATAGCCAAACACAAATTAGCTATTTCGCCAATAAATAAAGTGATGATTATTGATAAGGATGGCAAGGTAGTTAATGCCCATACCAATATGTTTTCTATTATGTTTGAAGAAGAATTACTTGGGTTGCTTAATCAATAACCGGTAAAAGCACAACATAAAAAAAGCCTTAACATGAACGTTAAGGCTTTTTTTATTTATAATTTTTGAGATTAATTTCCTTTCTTGAAATCCTCTAAAAATTTTGCTAATCCAATATCGGTTAAAGGATGTTTAAGTAATCCTTCAATAGCGCTTAATGGACCCGTCATAACATCAGCTCCTAATTTGGCACAATCAATAATATGCATAGTATGACGAACCGATGCTGCTAAAATTTCAGTATCAAAATCATAGTTATCATAAATATGACGAATTTCAGAAATCAAATTTAAGCCATCTGTTGAGATATCATCCAAACGACCTATAAACGGCGACACATACGTGGCTCCTGCTTTGGCTGCTAATAATGCCTGGCCAGCTGAAAACACTAAAGTAATATTGATTTTAATCCCTTTATCTGAAAAATACTTACAGGCTTTTATCCCATCTTTGATCATTGGTAATTTTACCACAATTTGCTCATGTAATTCTGCCAAAGCTTCCCCTTCACGAACCATTCCATCATAATCTGTTGCAATAACTTCGGCACTAACATCACCATCTACAATTTTGCAAATGTCCACATAATGCTTCATAATATTATCGTGTCCGGTAATACCTTCTTTAGCCATTAATGACGGATTGGTAGTTACACCATCCAAAACACCTAAATCTTGTGCTTCACGAATCTGATCTAAATTAGCTGTATCAATAAAAAATTTCATAAGTAAAAGTTTGTCTATTCTGCGTTTGCAGACATATTAATATATAGTTGTGTGTGTTCCCTATATTTAGGAATGTAAAATTACAATTTATAATGATTCATGAGGAGTTTTTCATAAACTTTATCTGGCAAAATTCGCTTTAAAACAATAGAAAATTTTTGCATAAACTCCCCTACTTTATAATGAACTTTGGGTTTGGGCGTATTTATTATTTTATGTATTGCTTTGGCCATCTCTAAAGGATCTTTTCCTGTATCTACATGCGTATCCATTAATCTCAAAGTATTACCATAAGGGCCTTTATACGGTGAATCTTCTAAAACAGGTGCATGATAACGACCAGATGCAATATTGGTTGCAAAATCGCCTGGTGCTACATTGGTCATCTGGATATTAAAAGCCTTTATCTCCATTCGGAATGCTTCTGTAATCAGTTCTAAAGCACCTTTACTAGCGGAATAAACACCACGATATGGCAATCCCATATAACCCGCAATTGATGTGACGTTAATAATTAAACCGGATTGCTGCTTACGCATTTGTGGCAAAACGGCTTTGATAACATATATAGGACCAAAAAAATTGGTCTCAAAATTATTTCGGATTTCTTCTTCGGGAATTTCCTCAATGGGCCCCGTAATTCCAACGCCTGCATTATTAATTACAACATCTAGTCGACCTGCTTTTTCAATAACGCGATTTACAGTATCACTTATAGTATAAGATTTGTTTACATCTAAACCTAAAATTGGAAAATTACTAGTTGTGTACTTTTCTGGTGAACGACTTGTACCAAAAACAGTAAACCCTTTGAGCGCTAAATAATCTCCTACCGACTTTCCAATTCCAGATGAACCTCCTGTTATTAAAACAACTTTAGACATATATAATAAAATTAATCCTGTAAAATTAAGAATGTATTATTGAAAAAGTCTATAAAAAGAAAAAGATTTGCAAACTAACAGTCTACAAATCTTATTTATAAAAAAATCCTTTCGTATTTGTGAAAGGAAAAGTAAAGGCAAAAAAAAAAGGCAAGCTACCTACATCACACCGCTACGACCGTCTACCTTTGCTGCGTTCCCGCCCTGGAGGATTCAACAGGAGCTGGTTGTGTAGGACTTGCCCGCGGCAAAGATACAATCTTTTAAATTTTTCACAATGATTTTTTAAACTGAATTTTAATAAATATCTTGCTTCAAATAATTAACAACTCATGAAGCTTTATAAGTCTCTTACTATCATAATTTTATGCCTCACTTTAGCAGCTTGCGGCACCAATATTAATGAAGCAAAAAAGGATATTTCTATCAAAACCAATGTATCAAATGATGCTTTTACGCTTGGTGATGACCTGAAACTGTCCATTTCTAATCCTAAAAATCATGAAATAGGTACGGTAATTTATACTTTAGACGGAAAGGACATCCAATCTTCACAAGCGCTTAATAATATGAAATTAGGCGTTCATGAATTAGTTGCATCTTTTAGTTTGAATGGAGAATCAACGAGCCTTTCTAAAAACATTACCATTCTAAACAACCAAACACCAAAAATTTATACCTATAAAATTATTAACCAATATCCACATGACCAAACGTCCTACACACAAGGGTTGGAATTTCATAATGGCGAATTATATGAAGGTACTGGACAATATGGTGGCTCCAAGCTTCGAAAAGTAGACTATAAAACTGGTGAAGTTTTAAAAAACATCAATTTATCAAACGAATATTTTGGCGAAGGTATTACCATACTTAATGATAAAATATATCAACTTACGTGGAAAAAAGGCACAGGCTTTGTTTACGACGTGAATACCTTTGAAAAAACAGGCAGTTTTAAATATGGTGAAAGTTTAGAAGGCTGGGGAATTTGTAACGATGGCTCTAAATTATATAAGAGTGATGGCACCGAAAAAATTTGGACGCTTAATCCAGAAACTTTAGCCGAGGAAGGTTACATTCAAGCTTACCATAGCAAAGGAAAAGTAGTAGAGTTAAACGAATTAGAATGGGTTAATGGCAAAATATATGCAAACCGTTGGAATAAAAATGGTGTGGCAATTATTAATCCTGAAAATGGTGCTGTTGAAGGTGTGATTGATTTTACACCACTTCATAATATGGTAACCAAACACCCGAAATTAGATGTATTAAATGGAATTGCCTACAATCCAGACACCAAGACCATTTTTGTAACGGGAAAATATTGGGATAAACTCTTTGAGGTTGAAATAACTGAAAAGTAGTTTAAAACTTGTCCATTAAACGTTTCAGGTTTGCCTTATGCTACAATGGATGCATTAGCTTTGCCAGGAAAACACCATAATACTATGCAAACATTTGAAACTAAAATTACAGTCACTACAGACGATATTGATAATCTAAATCACGTTAATAACGTACGCTATGTGCAATGGGTTGAAGACGTTGCTAAAATGCATTGGTTTACAAAGGCACCAAACTCCATAACGGATAATTATTTATGGATTATGCTGTCGCATCATATTACCTATAAAAACCGGCGTTTTTAAATGATGAGATTACACTAAAAACATACGTTCCGAACTCGGAAGGTGTTACGTGCACACGTGTGGTTGAAATATTAAAAGATAACATTCTATTAGCGAAATCGGAAACCACGTGGTGTTTTATGGATAGTAACCGCATGCGTCCAACGCGAATAACCGATGAAATAAAAAATATATTTCTCTAATTTTTATAGCTTTCATACGAAATCATCAATTCAAAAGTTATATTTTTGAACAAATTGATATCTTGTTATGAATCGTATTCTTTCCTTTATTTTTTGTGTGGGCTTTTTAATGCTTTGGAGTTCTTGTCGTAAAGATTTAGAATTTTCTCGAAGCTCTGGAAATTTGGAATTTTCAAAAGACACTGTTTATTTAGACACCGTTTTTACTAATATTGGTTCCAGCACCTACACGCTAAAAGTTTACAATCGTAGCAGTGATGACATCAGTATTCCAAGTATTAATCTAGCTTCTGGAATGAATTCTGAATACCGACTGAATGTTGATGGTATGTCTGGAAATTCCTTTGAGAATGTGGAGATTCTAGCTAAAGATAGTATGTTTGTTTTTATTGAAACGACCATTGATATCAACAACCTGCCCAATACAGGCGAGTTTTTATACACAGATAAAATTGTTTTCGATTCCGGAGCTAACATGCAAGATGTGGATTTGGTTACCTTGGTAAAAGATGCTGTTTTTATTTATCCAAATCGCGATAATAGTACTGGGATTATAGAAACACTAACCTTAAATGTAGGAGGCGAAATATTAGAAACAGATATCCAAGGACGCTATTTAATGCCTGACGAATATACATTCACCAACGAAAAACCTTACGTAGTGTATGGCTATGCAGCCGTTCCTAATGGAGAAACTCTAACCATAAATGCGGGAGCACGTGTTCATTTTCATGCGAATTCTGGGTTATTAGTTTCTGAAGGCGCTTCACTTAACGTAAATGGTGCCTTAAGTTTGGACCAAGACCTTTTAGAAAACGAAGTTATTTTTGAAGGCGACCGTTTAGAACCAGGGTTTAGTGATGTTCCTGGACAATGGGGAACTATCTGGTTATTTCAAGGAAGTGTCAACAATATTATTAATTATGCAACTATTAAAAATGCAGGTGTTGGTATTTTAAGTGATAGTAATGCCAATGAGCCAAATGCAAAGTTGACTATTACCAATTCACAAATATATAATAGTAGCAATTTCGGGATTTTAGGAAGAAACACTTCTATTTTAGCTGAAAATGTGGTGATTAATAATTCGGGACAATCCTCATTTGCTGGAACCGAAGGCGGAAGCTATAATTTTACACATTGCACGATTGCTAATTACTGGAATAATAGTTTCAGACAGTTCCCTTCCCTACTCCTAAATAATTTCCGTGAAACCGAAGATGCTATTTTATTATTCGATTTAACAGAAGCTAATTTCAACAATTGTATTATTTACGGTAACGATAATCCAGAATTCATTTTAGATGAAGTTGCGAATCCTGGAAATATGTTCAATTTTAAATTCACCAATTCCTTGGTGCGTTTCCAAGATCCAAATAATAATTTTTCAGGTGATAATTATGACTTTGATAATACATTGCGTTATGAAAACATGCGCTTTAATAATGATCCGGATTTTAAAAACGTCAGAAATAATGAGATGATTATTGGCTTAGATTCGGGAGCAATTAATATTGGCGGGAATCCATTTTCAAACAATGTGCCTCAAGATATTTTAAATGAAAACCGAACGGTTGAACCTGATGCAGGTGCTTATCAGCATACGGCGTTTTAAATTTAAAATACACAATTAAAAATGTAAAAAAATCATAAAAAAACCTGCTTAAATCAATAAGCAGGTTTTTTTTATTTTGTAAGCTAAAGCTCACTAAACAAATAGTGGTAAGTGACTCATCATGGCATTTACTTTGTCTCCAATAGCTTCTAGTTTTGCTTCATCCTCATAGTTCATAATGACCTCATCCACCAAGGCAACTATAGCTTCCATATCGGTTTCTTTTAAACCACGTGTGGTAATGGCTGGTGTACCAATTCGGATTCCAGACGTTACAAATGGGCTTTTATCATCAAAAGGCACCATGTTTTTATTTACGGTAATATCAGCTTTTACCAATGCGTTTTCAGCATCTTTTCCTGTAATATTTTTATTACGTAAATCAATTAACATCATATGATTATCGGTTCCACCAGAAATAATATGATAATCGCGATCCACAAATGCTTTTGCCATGGCAGCTGCATTTTTCTTAACTTGTAACATATAGTGCATAAAGTCTTCCGTTAAAGCTTCTCCAAAAGCAATAGCTTTAGCAGCAATAATATGCTCTAATGGACCACCTTGATTTCCTGGAAACACACCAGAATCTAACAATGAGGACATTTTACGCAAATTGCCATTTTTTAATTTTAAACCAAAAGGATTATCAAAATCTTGACCCATCATAATCATCCCGCCTCGAGGACCACGTAAGGTTTTATGTGTTGTAGTCGTAACAATATGACAATGCGGTAAAGGATCGTTTAAAATACCCTTAGCAATTAAACCTGCTGGATGAGAAATATCACCTAATAATAAAGCACCAACGCTATCTGCAATTTCGCGAAAACGTTTAAAATCCATATCACGAGAATAAGCTGATGCACCACAAATAATCATTTTTGGTTTTTCACGTTCAGCAACTTCTGCTACATGATCGTAATCTATAATTCCCGTTTCTTTTTTAACACCGTAAAAAACAGGATTGTATAATTTTCCTGAAAAGTTAACAGGCGAACCATGTGTTAAATGACCTCCATGAGACAAATCGAAGCCCAAAATAGTATCACCAGGTTTTAAGCAGGCTGCGAAAACGGCTGTATTTGCCTGGCTTCCCGAGTGTGGTTGTACATTTACGTATGCCGCACCAAATAAAGTTTTGGCACGATCTATAGCCAATTGCTCAACTTCATCTACCACTACGCAACCACCATAATAGCGCTTGCCAGGATATCCTTCAGCATATTTATTAGTTAAAACAGAACCTGCAGCTTCCATAACTTGGTCGCTTACAAAGTTTTCTGATGCAATGAGTTCTATACCATGAAGCTGCCTTTGTTTTTCGGCTTCTATTAATTCAAAAATCTGTTCGTCGCGTTGCATAAATTTCGGTTATTGTTAAATAGAATTCAAAAATAAGAAATACATTAGTTTAATTCATCAAAAAACATATATTTACTTGACAGATATAATTTTTCGTAAAGGTTAAAGTATTGCTATATTTTGCATCATAAATTAGTATAAAAACGAAAAGTTATGTAGGTTTGATTAGAATTTTACAAACACAAAACCACCTTTAGTTATGTCACTTACAGCTAACAATCCAGATAGAAAATCCTGGTTACACGTAGATAAAAACTCCGATTTCCCAATTCAAAACATTCCATTTGGTGTGTTTCTTACCCGTGATGATATTATCACGATTGGCACACGAATTGGAGATACAGCTATAGATTTAGGTGCTTTACACCAATTAGGATATTTTGAAGGTATTCCGTTAACTGATGACATTTTTCTTCAAGATTCTCTAAACGATTTTATTGCTGACGGCAGAAAAACATGGCGTTTGGTTAGAAACCGAATTGCTGAAATTTTTGATGCAGAAAACAGTGAATTAAAAGATAATAAGAAAAATAAAGAAACGGTTTTATTCCGTTTGGATGAGATTGAAATGCAATTACCTGTCCAGATTGGTGATTATACCGATTTCTATTCAAGTATAGAACACGCAACCAATGTGGGCACCATGTTCCGCGATCCTGAAAATGCATTAATGCCTAATTGGTTGCATATTCCGGTTGGATATCATGGTAGAAGTTCATCTATTATACCCTCGGGAATTCCAATACACAGACCTCAAGGTCAAACATTACCAGCTGGTAGTGACACGCCTATTTTTGGTCCAAGTAAATTGGTAGATTTCGAATTAGAAATGGCATTTATTACAACAGATGCTAACGATTTAGGTGAACCGATTCCTATTAGTGAAGCCGAAGAGTATATTTTCGGATTGGTTTTATTTAATGATTGGTCTGCTCGTGATATTCAAAAGTGGGAATATGTACCACTAGGACCATTTTTAGCAAAAAGTTTTGCGTCGTCTATTTCACCTTGGATTGTAACGCTTGATGCTTTAGAGCCATATCGTGTAGAAAGTCCGAAACCTTTAAAACCTCAATTACCTTATTTACAATATAAAGGCAAGAAGAGTTACGACATTAAATTAGAAGTTGCCATTAAGCCGAAAACTGCTAAAGAAACGGTAGTTAGCAAATCCAACTTCAAATATATGTATTGGAATATGTCGCAACAATTAGCGCATCACACGGTTAACGGTTGTCCTGTAAATTCAGGCGATATGATGGGTAGTGGTACCATTTCAGGCCCTACACCAGATTCTTATGGATCTATGTTAGAATTGAGCTGGAGAGGTGAAAAACCGGTAAAATTACAAGATGGTACAGAGCGTAAATTTATAAATGATTATGATACGGTAATCATGCGCGGTTATTGTGAAAAAGAAGGTACACGAATTGGTTTTGGTGAAGTTTCAACAGAATTGTTACCTATTTATACTCCCAAAAGCAATAAGTAAAACACCCATTTTTAAAACAGAAAAAGCCCGCAAACATTGATTTTTGCGGGCTTTTTTTATGTTTTCCATTATGTGCACTAATCCTGTGTGATTTAAAATTAAGCATCAAGAACCTGGCTTTTTGCAAGCTTACCAGCTACTATACTAATTATTAAAATTTGTATGGCATGAAATAACATTAATGGCAATAATAATATACCCAATATTGCCATATTCCCAAATAGTATTTTAGAAAAAACAGTGCCATGCACTAATGATTTTTTGGTTCCGCAAAACTGCGCAGTAATTTGATCTTTTTTTTTGAGTTTTAATTTTCGAGAAATAAATCCCGTAAGCGTAAAAGCCGCAATAAATAGAATTAAGACGCCTATAAAAATGAAACTTAAATCTAAAAAAGAGACAACACTAAAAATATTGTTATTAAACGATTCTGCGAAGCTCTTATAAATTATCAATAAGATTATAGCCTTATCAAATACCGTTAATTTGCTATTGTATTTATGTGCTAATTCACCTAAAAAACGCTGTAAAACAAGACCTAAAATTACGGGTATTATAATTTGAACAATAAGTTTGAGATAGATATCGGTAAAATCAAAATCTGTTTGCGTATTTACAATAAATAACCCCATCCAAAGTGGCGTAATGACAATTCCAATAATTCCAGATATACTAGCATTAAAAATAGCTGCTGGTACATTTCCTTTCGCCATAGATACCATAACCACCGATGAGGACACCGTTGATGGCAATGCCGCCAAGAAAAAGAAAGCCAACCAAATAGTTTCCTGTTCCTCATTTTGAATCCATGGCCGAAATAACAAAACTAAAAGTGGAAACATTATAAATGTAGCACCTTGCACTAAAAGGTGTAATTTCCAGTTTTGAAGTCCCGACTTTAACTGTGACGGGTTTAATTTAAGTCCATAGAAAAAGAATATGAGCGCAATTCCTATTACACTAATAGTATCTATAGGAACATTACTATCTTGAGTTCCCCATTGCGGAAAAAAATAAGCAATTATAATAGTTCCAATGATAAATAAAACAAATTTATCAATCTTAAATTTCATGGTTGTTCCGTTACTTCTAAATGCTAAATTAAATATTTCCTTTAAAACAAAGTCTCGTTCCGTCTTAACAGCTCATTTAAATTCTACTATTTATACCTCGAATATTAAACGAAAAAACACGGCTTATTTTATTGTCATAAACCGTGTTTCTTATAAGGTATTCTCAAATTACATTAATTGGGGAAATTGCTCAAATCCATTAATGACATAGTATTATCACGATGATAACGTGCTAATTTTAAAATTCTACTATCTGGTGAATAATGCATTAATTGATTTACAAAAACACCATAATCACTAAGCGTTGAATATCCAAAAAGCTTCCGCCCATATTCATCATCTAAATCATTCAACTGACTTGGTTTATACAATCCATAATACCAACCGGTATTAATATAAAAATCGCCTTGAACATTAATAATTCCTAATGAATTAGATATTTCGGGTAACATACCAACACTTGTTTTAAGTGTGGTAGCATTCATAACTTTTCCGGCCATATCCATTTGTAATACGTAACCAACGCCATATTTAATTAAATCTTGCTCTATGGTGGCTGAACTTCCAGCGTACATAGGTTTTTCAACAGTACCGGCTTTATACATAGATTCTAAAACTAAATATATGCTCTCGTCCTTAAAAATGAGTTCCGATATTTTGACATCTGTAATTTCTGCTGGTGAAAAACCCGTTAAACTTTTATATTGGGTTAAGGCTTCCACCTTATTATCATTCAACACTTTCTGATCTGTAATGCTATACATTAAAAGGCGATTGAATTTTCCTGCACTAACACCAAAAGATTTATCTTCATAAAAAGCTATAAAATAATCCTGACTGCCTATTGAAAATACTTTAGGTTCAAATAAAGCCGTCTTTTCAGGAAATGCTAATTGTTTCATGCCTGCAGAAGTCACTTCAATAACTTGATTCGTTTCCGCTTTAAAACCTTTTTCAATGCGCACTAAAAGAACGTTACCCGAATTGGTAACGGCTACATGCTTTTCAGTTGTATCATCAAAAACCACTTCGTTGCTCCAAACTTCATCACCGTTTATTGTATTATAAACATGGACGATTGTATTTTTCGGCTCTTTACGTTTGGCATAAGGCGTGTAAATTAAGGCTGCAAAATGACCATTTTCGGAAATACGAAATGACAAATCGCCAGATTTTGAATTAGACTCAATAGCATGTGTAAAAACTAAACGTGAGGTAAAGGCATCCGTTGTTTTATCGAAAATAATTTCATGAACTTCCATTTTGTCGGTCTTACCAGTATAACCATGTGTATACGCAACTACTTGATTTTCGTTACGTTCATACATACCTAAAAAGTTATATAAGGTGCTTGCTCCCATGCCTGGAAATTCAAAACTGAACGTATCCACCAAAGCATTTTTCTGATCGAATTTGCGTAAAATAATATCATGCTGACTTTGCATGCCATGTTCATTTATCTGGCTGAATAAATAGGTGTTATAATTATCAGCTAAAACAAATTGAGCCTCTTTTTCAGATTCTGGATTAAACGGAAATTTATCGCCATAACTAAAGTTTTGCGCTTGTAATCCACTAATAACAGCAAAAAGTAAAATTACTAATGTATGTTTCATAAGGTTAATTATTATAGATTTCTTGTTCTAATCGTTCCAATGTTTTTTCATCATCATAGGATAGTTTAATGTTCACTAAATTTTCTTGTAAATCGTTTAAGTACCGCTCTGCCTCTTCCTTTCTGTTTAAGGCAACATGTAGTTTTATCAGGTTGAAATAAACGTATTGTGCTATTTTAGCATTGTAATCCGCTTTGGAGTCTTTGTAATCCACTAGCGTCAATACATTATTCCAAATATCAATGCCTTTCTGCATGTTTTCCATAGCTGAAATAGTCATTCTTGAATTTGGATCTTCTTGGATTTTCTTCAAATTCGTTAAAACATAAATGTGTGCCTTCTCCAATTCGTCATAGGTATTTTTACGATTTTTAACCACTTCCAAATACATTGATTTTCTTTGATTGATATAACCATAACGCTCATTCAAAAGTTGGTTAATTTTTCGCATAACCTTTTCCAAATACTTCTTCTCTTCCCTATTCTTATTAATATTATTTGTTGGGTAATTAGAAATCATTTCGAATTCCGTAAATAAATCTGTTCTGAAATTTTCTTCGCCATTTAATGTTACCACAATTTTTGTTGGTTGATTAGCAAAAGATTGTCCCGCATTGTCTTGAAAATTCACTTTATCAATTTCTACTTGAACATTTAGAATATTCTGACCACGTTCCAAACCATTAATTACAATTTTACTTGCCAAAATGGTATTATCAACAATAACGTAATCATTTAAGTCCGGATCTCTATAAATAGGTTCTGCTGGCTTATAATAAGTGGGTCTATTAGGTAAAACCAATGTCGGTTTTTTTCCTTGATCCGTTAAAGCTAATCTTTCTAATAAAGTTAACTCGCTAAATTCTTTCGATTCTAATTCGAATTTTTCTTTTGCCAGGGTAATATCCGTTTCGTGCTGTTCTAATTTTGTTTTGTATTCTGCTTCACTATCAATTACTTTTTGATCATAAGCTTCTAATTCATTTTGAAAATCAGTTTTAGACTGTGCAATAACGTCTTCCGTTGTAACATTATATGGTGAATTAACGGTTACAGCATAAAATTGCTGATCGGCTGGAATGGAAACTTCTGGCAATTGCGACACATTAAACTCCACTTTTTCACCTGTAATTCCTTGAGCCAAAACCAATTGGACACCTACAAAAAATAGACATGCTATTAAATAATACTTTTTCATTCTTTTTCTTTTTAAATAGTGTGCAAAAATACGGGTTTTTTAGTGATATAAATGAAATGATGTGGACAATTCAAAATTCATATAATTAGTAAGATGAAAACGTTTTGTAAATCTGCCTAATTATAGTTCAAAAAAAACTCTCAATATTTACATGGAGAGTTTTTTTTAATAAGTTATAACAGATTAAAGCTAGTCCTTTTTGTAAATAGTTGTCCCTTCTTTAATGGTTTCCAAAACTAAAATATCTTTAATTTCCATTGGAGATATTTTAAGCGGGTTTTTATCTAGAATTACTAAATCGGCTAACAAACCTGTTTTAAGCATACCTTTTCTATCTTCCTCAAAATACTGATAAGCTGCATTACTTGTTATGGCTTGTAAAGCTTGAAATGGTGAAACACGTTCATCAGCTCCAATGACTTCGCCATTTCTAGATACACGATTTACCGCAGACCAAATAACAAACAACTGATTAATTGGAACGACATTAAAATCGGTATGATTTGTTGGTTTCAAACCTTTAGAAATAGCTGTTTTCATTGGGCTGATAAAGGAAGCTTGTTCCAAACCACGATTTTTAATATGTGCATCGGCAAAAAAGAAAGTGTGTTCAGTATATAAAGATGGTATCATTTTATATTCAACATATTTATCAAGTTGATCTGCCCTAACAAATTGTGAATGAATAATAGTAGTTCGTCTTTCTTTAGTAGGATTTCCGTTACTGGCAAATTCGTGTGCTTTGATACACATATCAATGGCACCATCTCCATTTGCATGAAAAGTAGATTGCAAGCCATTATCATATACCTTTTTCAACATAATATTCACCTCATCTTGGGAAAAAGTAGACTCACCCAACCAATCCGTTTCACCACTAGGGCCACCTGTTAAATAAGGTGTTGTAAATAAAGCGGTACGTCCTTGAGGAGATCCATCAATGGTGATTTTAATACCACCCAATTTAAATTTATTGTTGTAATTTCCAAAAGCTTCAACGCCATATGTACTTATAACACTATCTAATTCTGTTATAAACGGATATGAAACAACGTCAATAAACAAAGCGTTATTTTCAGCAGCTTTTTTCAGAATAATCACATCAGATACGTGAGACAAACCTTCTTGAGCCGTTGTTACGCCAGCTTCAGCATAAATCATTTGTCCATCCTTTATTTGTTGGGCTAATTCGGCTTCTGACGGTTGTGGTAACCTTTCAAAAATAGGAAGAAATGCCGTTTCCATAATTAGTCCGTATGGTTCATTTGTTCCTGGTTTTCTAACAATAATTCCTCCTGGAGGCGTTTCCGTTTTATCAGAAATACCAAATTTCTCTATAGCTTTGGAATTAATTACGGCGCCATGTAAAGAGACATGCATAACCAAAACTGGATTATTTGGAAAAGCCGCATCTAAATCGTCTCGGTTTAGTAATTTACCTTCAGGCATAACCGTATCATCATAGCCATACCCCATAATAAGTTCGCCTTCAGGAATACTTTTTTCTGTTTGAATATTTTTTAAAGCCTCAACAATACCAGCAACATCATTGGCATTTCCAACAGGAGATGGTGAGCAATTAGCTTGGTTACTCATGGATAAGGCGTTAATAAAATGACTGTGTGGGTCTATAAATCCTGGCAATAAGGTTTTACCTTCTAGATCTATCATAATGTGACCGGAACCAGCAATTTTCATAGCTTCATCTGAATTACCGACGAAACTAATTTTTCCGTCCGTTACAACTAGAGCTTGGACATATTCAGCCGTTTCGCCAGACATGGTAATAATATCACCATTGTAATAGACCGTAGAAACCGATTTAGAATTGTTTTCAGTAACAGCTTTTGAAGATTCTGAATCTTTGCAAGCAAAAACTAGAAATGTAATAAAAACGATAGAGAGTAGTTTTTTCATTGAAATTTGGGTTAATGTTAGATATAATATGCTAACAAATATAGCCAAAAAAAATATCCTGAAATCCCTACTAAACTAACGAATTACATTAAACATATCTATTTAATTCCAATGTATTAATTCCACCATGACTGGCATGAGCAACAGCAATTCCATTTCTAATAATTAACAATTGTGGTGACTCATGAAGCACTTGAAACTTATAACCTGTTTCATGACTAACATCACGATAATTCAATAAATCTAAATAATATAAATCCGCATTTAAATCCACATCGAAGGCATCAACAAACTGATTCATCACCATTTTACTAATACCACAACGTGTAGAATGTTTAAATATCATTTGCGTTTTGGTGTTCGATTTTTTAGCAATTTCATCTAATTGGTCAACTGCATTTAAAGCCTTCCACGGCAACAATTTTTCCTCCTTGGGCTCACCAGAACCGCCAAATAATTTATTTATAAAACCCATATTTTTATTTCTAAAATTTGTATCTTAAAGGTAAGTCGAAACAACTATACAAATCTTACAGACTGACTAAACGTCACGCCATCACGAGCTTTAAGCGACATTTTGTCGCTAAAAATAGAGTGGTAAGATTATTGACTTATAGGTATCAAGCACAACAATTAGTAATAACAAAACATAAAAAACACATCCTTTAACACGGATTATATACTATTATGAATTTAAATAATTATACCATAAAATCACAGGAAGCTATACAGCAAGCTCAACAGCTTGCACAGGGCTTTGGACATCAACAAATAGAAAACGAACACATTTTTAAAGCGCTTTTCAATATTGATGAAAATGTTTTACCGTTTCTATTAAAAAAATTGAATGTAAATATTTCAATTTTAGAACAGGCTTTAGATAAGCAATTAGAAAGCTTTGCTAAAGTATCTGGTGGTGAGATTATGCTTTCACGCGAAGCAGGAAAAACCTTAAATGAGGCGTCAATAATTGCTAAAAAAATGACCGATGAATATGTTTCTATCGAGCATTTAATTTTGGCTATTTTCAAATCGTCCAGTAAAGTTGCTCAAATGCTAAAAGATCAAGGCGTTACGGAAAACCATTTAAAAGCGGCTATTGAAGAGTTACGTCAAGGAGATCGTGTAACATCGCAAAGTCAAGAAGACACATATAATTCTTTGAATAAATACGCCAAAAACTTGAACCAATTAGCCAAAGAAGGCAAATTAGATCCCGTTATTGGTCGTGATGAAGAAATACGACGTATTCTTCAAATTTTATCTCGAAGAACCAAAAACAACCCGATTTTAGTAGGAGAACCAGGAACTGGAAAAACGGCAATCGCGGAAGGTTTAGCACATAGAATTGTAGATGGTGATATTCCTGAAAATTTAGTAGACAAACAAATTTTTGCTTTAGATATGGGTGCCTTAATTGCAGGCGCTAAATATAAAGGTGAATTTGAAGAACGCTTAAAAGCCGTTATCAAAGAAGTAACAACGAGTGAAGGCGATATTGTTCTCTTTATTGATGAAATCCACACCCTTGTTGGTGCAGGTGGTGGTCAAGGCGCTATGGATGCTGCTAATATTTTAAAGCCAGCATTAGCGCGAGGCGAACTGCGTGCTATTGGAGCCACAACTTTGGACGAGTATCAAAAATATTTTGAAAAAGATAAAGCACTGGAACGTCGATTCCAGAAGGTAATGGTGGATGAGCCCGATACGGAAAGTGCTATTTCTATCCTTCGTGGTATTAAAGAAAAGTATGAAACACACCACAAAGTGCGTATAAAAGACGAAGCTATCATTGGTGCAGTTGAATTATCTGAACGATACATTACCAACCGTTTTTTACCAGATAAGGCTATTGATTTAATGGATGAGGCTGCATCTAAATTACGAATGGAAATCAATTCCAAACCAGAAGAATTAGATGTTTTGGACAGAAAGGTAATGCAGTTGGAAATTGAAATTGAAGCCATTAAGCGTGAAAAAGATGAAACGAAATTAAAAACGTTACGTGCTGATTTAGCAAATTTAAAAGAAGAACGCAACGAACTAAATGCTAAATGGAAAAGCGAAAAAGAAGTCGTAGATAATATCCAAGCCGCAAAATCCGATATTGAAGAATTTAAACTAGAAGCAGAACGTGCGGAGCGTGATGGCGACTATGGTAAGGTAGCTGAAATTCGCTATGGAAAAATAAAAGAAGCACAAGAACGTTTGGAAACCCTTCAAAAGGAGTTGCAAGCCAATCAAAGTGACAGTTCTTTAATAAAAGAAGAAGTCACTTATGATGATATTGCAGAAGTGGTAGCTAAATGGACGGGCATTCCAGTAACCAAAATGTTACAGAGTGAACGGGAAAAGCTATTAAAATTAGAAAACGAATTGCACAAACGTGTGGTTGGTCAAGAAGAAGCTATTGTTGCCGTTAGTGATGCTGTACGACGCTCTAGAGCTGGTTTACAAAATCCACAGAAACCAATTGGCACCTTCCTATTTTTAGGAACAACAGGTGTTGGTAAAACGGAATTAGCAAAAGCCTTGGCAGAATATTTATTTGATGATGAAGCTGCTATGACTAGAATAGATATGAGTGAATACCAAGAACGTCATGCGGTAAGCCGATTGGTTGGCGCACCTCCAGGGTATGTTGGTTATGATGAAGGTGGTCAGTTAACAGAAGCTGTAAGACGTAAGCCGTATTCCGTTGTTTTATTAGATGAAATTGAAAAGGCGCATCCAGATACTTTCAATATTTTATTGCAAGTATTAGATGAAGGTCATTTAACGGATAACAAAGGACGTCTAGCAGATTTTAAAAACACGATTATCATTATGACCTCTAATATGGGAAGTCAGATAATTCAAGAGAAATTTGAAGCCACAAAAGATGTAGATGCAGCCATGGAACTGGCTAAAATAGAAGTGCTAGGATTGTTAAAGCAAAGCGTGAGACCCGAATTTTTAAACCGTATTGATGATACCATTATGTTTACGCCTTTAACAGAGGAAAACATTACAGAAATTGTAGGATTACAATTAAAAGGAATCACCAAAATGATAGGAAAACAAGGCATTACGTTTGATGCCACACCAGAAGCCATTGCTTATTTAGCAAAAAAAGGCTACAATCCAGAATATGGTGCACGACCTGTTAAACGTGTCATTCAGAAAGAAGTTTTAAATGAATTAAGTAAAGAAATTCTATCTGGATCGGTTTCAACAGACAGTATTATTCTACTAGATGCTTTTGATGATAAATTAGTATTTAGAAATCAAGGTGATTTAGTATCTGAAGAGTATTAAAGTTTCCTTAAAACGAAAATAAAAAGTTCGAAAGGACGTTTTCAGTAATAAGTTGGTTAGTTAGTTTTAAAAAGCAACGTAAATCCCATACAGGATGCACGTTGCTTTTTTTTTGTATAAGAACATAACATTTTGGCTTTCAATAATATTTGCTTATTTTACTAGTATAAACAATTACGGATTTAAACATAAATTAGCGTAAATTTATCTTTGATAAAAAATTAAAACAAACGATATGGGCATGTTTCATTATTACGATTTACCAGGTGCAGAAATTTTTGTTTTCGACGATTTTCTAATTTGTCAAATAGGTGAAGGTATGGAAATTCATCCAGAGCATAATACAAACTTGAAGGAAGTGATTGAAAAGCATTTTTTAGGTAAAAATATTGGCTACATATCCAATCGTGTTAACTCCTACTCCGTGGACCCGCTGACCTATGTTGAAACCGAAAAAATCCCTAATCTAATAGCCATGGCTATAATTCCTGAAACAGAAGTTATGCGAAAGAATGCCGAATATGAACGCAATTTTTATGATAAACCTTATGAAATATTCAACTGTTTAGGTGATGCCATTAATTGGATTCATTGTCTCATTAGAGAAGAAACAAATTCATAAATAAAAAAAGCCGCTTATATGCGGCTTTTTTCAATTCTGATGGTTTAAAAATTCAATTAGAATTTCCTACCAATACCCAAACCAACTACTAGTGGGTTAATATCTACTTCTACAGGTAAAATACCTGCTCCTGTGTTCACTTCAACATCTGTTGAGATTAATAATTGCTTCACATCTAGGTTTAAAAACCACTTGTCATTTAAATTATAATCAACACCTACTTGAAATGAAAACCCAAATGTGTTTTCATAATCCATATCAACTATATCACCTTCATCTATCCCGTAAAAAATGGTATAATTAATACCAGCACCTAAATATGGTTTAAAATCTCCAAAATAAAAGTGGTATTGTAGATTTAATGTTGGAGGTAATAACCACGCATGACCTAAATCCGTTGTTCCTAAATTATTACCAACTTCTACATCGTGTTTGGTAGTTGCTAAAATTAATTCAGCAGCTATATTTTTAGTAAAGAAGTATGTAAAATCTAATTCTGGAACAAAGGTTGTAGAAATATCCACATCTGCACCTGGGATGTCATCACCTGGCGAAGGAATAACAGCAATTACCCTAAAACGCGCTTGCCACTTACTGTAATCATCATTGGAAGTTTGATTCTCTTGCGCTTGCGCATTAAATATAAAGGCAAACACTAATAACGTACTAAAAATTATTTTTTTCATGGTATAAAGTTTAAAATTATACCTCAAAAGTAATTTCAATAAATGCTTTAAACACTGACAAAAATCATAGGTGAAAATTACACATAGTAATGTACTATGATTCAATGAACTAAATTTTATAAATAAATTAAACTTTCTTTAAACATTTAAAATTTGATAAATATTTGATAAATTTTATCAATAAAGTTAAAAAGATAGACAGTTAATCGTATTTTTACAGCACCTTAACCTATTTTTTACGACTATGGAAATTAACAATTATATTGATCACACCCTTCTTAAACCTACTGCCACACAAAAGGAAATAAAAACGCTTTGTGATGAAGCCAAAGAGTACCGCTTTTTTAGTGTTTGTGTTAATGGTTTTTATGTACCTTTAGCTAAAGAGCTTTTAACAAAATCCAATGTTAAAGTTTGTGCTGTGGTTGGTTTTCCTTTAGGAGCTATGACAACCGAAGCCAAAGTTTTTGAAGCTAAGAAAGCTATTGAAGATGGTGCCGATGAAATTGATATGGTCATTAACATTGGCATGCTTAAAAGTAAAAGTTACGTTAATGTTTATACAGATATCCGCGATGTAAAAGTGGCTATTGGTTCTAAAACGCTGAAGGTTATATTAGAAATTAGTGAATTATCTAAAAACGAAATCATAAAGGCTTGTCAGATTTGCTTGGATGCCAAAGCCGACTTTATAAAAACATCAACAGGGTTTTCTAAAGGTGGCGCCACCTTGACGGCTGTAAAAATGATTCGGAAAACAATAAAAGATGGTGCTAAAATAAAAGCATCAGGTGGTATTCGTAATTTAGGAACTGCTAAAAAATATATTGAGGCTGGTGTGGACAGAATAGGTGCATCATCAGGTGTTTCTATTATGGAGGAACTAGCCAAGGAATAACAAAAAATTTAATCTAATTATGAGCGTACATATTGAAGCCAAAAAAGGAGAAATTGCTGAAACCATTCTTTTACCTGGCGATCCACTTCGAGCCAAATGGATAGCCGAAACGTTTTTAGACAATCCAAAATGTTTCAATAAGGTCCGCAATATGTTTGGATACACTGGGACTTTTAATGGGAAACCTATATCTGTTATGGGAACCGGAATGGGTGTTCCAAGTATTTCTATTTATGCCCATGAGCTTATTAATGAATTTGGTGTAAAAAACTTAATTCGCGTTGGTAGTGCTGGATCCTATCAAGAACATGTAAAAGTTAGAGACATTGTTTTAGCTATGGCAGCATCATCAAATTCTGGTGTTAATGAATTGCGTTTTGGTGGCGCCGATTACGCGCCTACAGCCGATTATAATTTATTCCAAAAAGCAGTAGACATAGCTAAAAGTAAAAATATTCCTATTAAAGCGGGAAACGTTTTTACTTCAGATGAGTTTTATGCAGACAATTTTGAGTCTTATAAAAAGTGGTCTAAATTTGGTGTGCTTTGTGTAGAAATGGAAACTGCTGGACTTTATACCATTGCGGCTAAACACAATGTTAATGCTTTGACTATTTTAACCATTTCAGATTCTTTAGTTACTGGAGAACGCACGACAAGTCAAGAGCGTGAAACCACATTTAAAGATATGATTGCTATTGCTTTAGATTTAGCTTAAACACATACATCATAATGCATATGAGGTTTTTAATGGCACTTGTTCTTATTGGATTTTTATCATTATCAAGTTGTGCGGAAAAATCTGACGATACCACATTAACAACACTTTACTTTATACGTCACGCCGAAAAAGACCGAAGTAATCCGAACAATAAAGACCCGCATTTAACCGCCACCGGAAATCAGAGAGCCATATATTGGTCTGAAGTTCTTAAAAACGTGAAATTTGAGGCCATATATTCAACTGACTATAAACGTACTGTTGAAACCGCTTCACCAACAGCCAAAAACAACAACCTAAAGATTCAGATTTATAATGCCAACATTTTAGATACTGATAAATTGTTAAGCGAAAACAGAGGTAATAACGTGCTAATTGTTGGACATAGTGATACCACACCCAAATTTGTAAATAAATTTTTAGGAACGGAAAGTTACCAAGATATTGATGACAGTAATAATGGGAATTTGTACATCCTAACCTTTACAGATACTATGATTACGGATTTACTTCTAGTGGTGAACCCTCAATAATATTCTCCAATTCTATTTTAGAAAGTAATTTTAATTGTTCTTTTTCAAACAAATCATCTAAATTTTCTACTGCAACACCTTCGGTTTCTGGTTTATAATTATTGTAGTCTACAAAACGTAAACCCCCAACATAGCGTTCGTTAAAAGCTTCACGAAAACGGAATCCAACACCATCCGCTTCCTCATAAGAATAGGCCAAATAATCTACTTTAAAAGTTTCTGTTTGAACCCAGTATATGAATTCATCTTCAAAATCTTCACCTCCGCCTTCTTCATCAAAAGTAACTTTAACTTTATAATATGGCACATCTTTTATTGCAACCTTCCCTATTAACTGCTTATTTACAGCAGCATCATTTAAACCATGAGGTAGTATGGCAAAATAATGCACTGAATTTACAGAAGCACTTAATTTTGCTGCAGTAGTATCCGCTAATACAACTTGCTCCTCATCAATATAGCGCTCAAATCCATTATTATCAATATAGTCTTGAACAAACCCAACCGAATCTTTTTGAAACTCCCTAATCAAAGTATAGTGGCCATTATCACGTTTTGCATGATATTGTATATCTCTAAACTGAAAGGAATATGACGATTTGTCCAACTTATTACCACCAGCAACTTTTATGGCTTTGTTTACAATGTCGTTAGCGGTCAGTTCTTTTTTAGAAGACTCACAACTAGCAATAAATAAAACGATTAATACAAAGGCTATATGTTTCATGTTTACTATATTTCTAATTTCTGTCGTAAATCTAATGAATACTTACAGCATAAATTCGAAAAGCAATCATAATTTATTTACCTTTGAATTCTATGCAGAACACCATTAACATAAAGAATAAAAAGGCTAAATTTCAATATGAAATTTTAGATAAATACACCGCTGGTATAGTATTAACTGGGACGGAAATAAAATCTATTAGAGCTAGTAAGGCGTCCATAGCTGAAAGTTTTTGCGAGTTTAATGAACAGGGTGAATTATTTGTTATTAATATGACCGTTGAAGAATATATGTACGGCACATATTATAACCACAGACCAAAAGCAGAACGTAAATTATTACTAAACAAACGCGAATTAAAAAAACTGGAAAAAGAGGTTAGAAATACGGGTTTAACCATTATTCCATTGCGCTTATTTATTAATGACAAAGGCTATGCAAAACTTGTTATTGCTTTAGCTAGAGGTAAAAAATTATTCGACAAACGTGAAACCATTAAAGATCGGGATAATAAAGTCCGTTTAGATCGTATTAAGAAAAGCTTTTAAAGTATACACATGAAGAGAACCCTAGTAATCATGGTCTTTTTAATGACTATTTCCCAAATTCAGGCACAAATACTGCTAGACCCAAGCTCTAGAAAAGTTGGTAGTATTGATGCTATTATTAATGAACTATACCATGTTAATTCTGGTAAAAAAGGATACGACCGCAATTGGGCAGATTTCAAGTACTTGTTTTATCCAGGTGCAAAAATTATCCCCACAGGCCCTAGTTTAGACGGGAATCATTTAGCGAAATTTATGACACCTGATGAGTATAAAAAAAGCTCGGAAGAGTGGCTAAAAGAAAATGGCTATTTTGAAAAAGAAATTAACCGGAAAATGGAAGTTTTTGGTAATATAGCTCATGTTTTTAGCACTTTTGAAGCCTACCATAGTCCTACCGATCCTTATCCGGCACTTCGTGGAATTAAGAGTATTCAGTTATTAAATGATGGATTACGTTGGTGGATTGTTAACGTTTATTGGATGCAGGAAACCCGAACCAAACCAATTCCTCGAGATTATTTACCAGATTAATTATATCACATTAGCTATCAGAATATGTTTTATGAGAATAGACCAAGAATAACTTTAGAAAAATCGACATTAGATGTTTTTCTAGACGTTTTTTCGTTTGGAATTCTTCTTTTAGCCCTGTTATATATCATTTTAAATTATAGCCAATTACCAGAACAAGTTCCTATGCATTTTAACCACTCGGGAAAAATAACTCGTTATGGTGATAAAAGCAGTATTTGGTTTCTTAATTTAATAGGCTTTGCAACCGTTTATGGGCTTTTTTATTTGAATAAATTTCCGCATATTTTTAATTATGCACAGAAAATAACCACCCAAAATGCCCAGAAATTATATGTAGAAGCTACACGATTAATTCGTTTTTTAAATGTCTGTATTGCTTTTTTATTTGCAATCATTTCTTTTGAAATCGTTCAAGTCAGCTTACACAAAACAGATTCTATAAGTAACTTTTCCAATTATCTATTAATGGGAATTGTAATCCTAATGACTATTGGTCCAATAATATATGTTGTTGTCAGTTTAATAAAGAAAAAGACCTAGTTTTTATCTTCTAATAAAGGAACAAATCTAAATTCGCCGTATTCATGCTTTTCGAATTCCTTGATACCTTTTCTAATAAATAAGGTCATGGTTTGAACATCATCCCCAACAGGAATAACCAATCGTCCACCAACTGCCAATTGACTCAATAATGGATTTGGAACAAACGGCGCACCAGCCGTAACAATAATACCTTTAAAAGGTGCTTCTTCCTTTAAACCAATATAACCATCACCGAAAATTAATTTTTTAGCACGATATCCTAATTTCGGTAAAAATTTACTTGTTTTTTTAAACAATTCATGCTGCCTTTCAATGCTATAAACTTGCGCACCAAGTTCACATAAAACAGCCGTCTGATAACCACTTCCTGTACCTATTTCTAAAATTTTATCGCCTTTTTCTATTTGTAGTAATTCCGTTTGAAACGCCACGGTATACGGTTGCGAAATAGTTTGGTCCGCCGCAATAGGAAATGCTTTATCTTGATAAGCATGATCTAAAAAACCAGAATCCATAAACAAATGACGTGGAATTTTACCAATAGCATTTAGCACATCAGTATTTGTAATTCCTTTATCTTTAACAACCTGAACTAGCTGTTGGCGCATGCCTTTATGCTTAAATGTATCCTTCAAAATATCTTTTTTTTAAAGTCTAAAATTACACAAACATTTCATGGGTTAAAATTAAAATCCGTCTAAATTATCCACATTTTAGAATCGGATATTTTATGTCTATTTTCACAGAAATAAATAGCGAAAACCTTATTTTTGTTCAAAACGATAAAAAATGATAAAAGCTGGTGTTTTAGGCGCAGGCCATTTAGGTAAAATTCATTTACGGTTATTAAACCAATCTGATAAATATGAATTAGTTGGATTTTACGATGCAGATGAAGAAAATGCAAAGAAAGTAGAAGCTGAATTTGGATACAAGTATTTCAACACTATTGAAGCGCTTATAGCCGCTGTTGATATGGTAGATATTGTAACTCCTACCCTTTCACATTACGATTGTGCCAAAAAAGCTATTGCCAAAGGCAAGCATATTTTTATTGAAAAACCCATTACTAATACGGTTGAAGAAGCTGAAGAAATTCGCGAACTTCTTGCCCAGCACAATATTCGTGGACAAGTTGGACATGTGGAGCGTTTTAATCCCGCTTTTATAGCGGTTAAAGATAAAATTGAAAACCCCATGTTTATTGAAGCGCACCGCTTAGCCGAATTCAATCCGCGTGGCACAGATGTTCCTGTTGTTTTAGATTTAATGATTCATGATATTGATATTATTTTAAGTGTCGTAAAATCTAAAGTTAAAAGTGTTTCAGCAAGTGGTGTTTCGGTTATCAGTGACACACCAGATATTGCCAACGCTCGTATTGAGTTTGAAAATAGCTGCGTTGCCAATTTAACAGCCAGTCGTATTTCTTTAAAAAACATGCGTAAAACACGTTTCTTTCAACGTGATGCTTACATTTCTGTCGATTTTCTAGAGAAGAAATGTGAAGTCGTAAAAATGAAAGATGCACCAGAAATTCCAGGCGATTTTGATATGGTATTACAGAATGCGGAAGGTGTTAAAAAACAAATCTACTTTGATAATCCAGAGGTAACCACTAATAACGCCATTTTAGACGAATTGGAAACTTTTGCTGATGCTATTAAAAACAATACTAAACCCATTGTTACACTTCATGATGGCACAGAAGCTTTACGTGTAGCAACCATGATTATAGAGCAGTTTTAATATGTTCCAACCGGAAAGAAGTGAATAATAACACAAACCAAAAAGTTTTAAAAAACAAACATCTCCGTACGAGATTAGTTGAAAGCTAAACAAGATAACATTAACAGCATTCCTTTTTTTAATAGGAATAAAAAGATTTTTTTATGAAAAACATTGCAGTAATAGGAGCCGGAACCATGGGAAATGGTATTGCACATACCTTTGCCCAAAGCGGTTTTAAAGTTCAATTAATTGATATTAGTGAAGCCTCATTAAAAAGAGGCATGGATACCATTTCTAAAAATTTAGATCGTATGGTTTCTAAAGAAAAAATTACAGAAGCGCAAAAGCAAGAAACACTAGATAATATTACCACTTATACAGATGTTGTAGAAGGTGTTGAATATGCGAGTTTAGTGGTGGAAGCAGCAACAGAAAATATTGATTTGAAGCTTAAAATTTTCAAGCAATTGGATGAGGCTTGTTCTGAAGATACGATTTTGGCAACCAACACATCGTCTATTTCTATTACACAAATAGCAGCAGTTACCAACAGACCGAGCCAAGTAATTGGTATGCACTTTATGAATCCTGTGCCTATTATGAAGTTAGTAGAAATTATTCGTGGCTATAACACGAGTGATGCTGTAACAAACACCATAATGGAGCTATCTAGAAAATTAGGAAAAACCCCAACGGAAGTAAATGATTATCCTGGTTTTGTGGCTAACCGAATATTAATGCCTATGCTAAATGAATCTATTGAAACGTTATACAATGGCGTTGCTGGTGTTGAAGAAATTGATACGGTTATGAAATTAGGTATGGCGCATCCAATGGGTCCATTACAACTAGCAGATTTTATTGGATTAGATGTTTGTTTATCTATTCTAAATGTGATGTATGACGGTTTCAAAAACCCAAAATATGCGCCATGTCCATTGTTAGTAAATATGGTTAGAGCTGGGAAACTAGGTGTTAAATCTGGTGAAGGTTTTTATGATTATTCAGAAAGTCGTAAGGCCGAACATGTGGCGAAGCAGTTTCTAAAATAAGACTTGAAGTAATTTGGCACAATATGAAATTAGTAACTAATAAAATGAGATTTCCGCTTTAGCAGCAAATAAACATGGCTAAAATAATTCCTTTTAAAGCAGTTCGTCCAACGCGAGACAAAGTCAGTCTTGTTGCGGCACGATCCTATCAAAGCTATACGCCTGAACAACGAGAATCTCGATTACGCGATAATCCGTTTTCGTTTTTGCACATTGTAAATCCTGGCTATCGTTTTGACAAAGAAATATCTGGCATTGAGCGCTATTCTTTGGTTAAGAACAGGTATTTGGAATTTAAGGAGGATACTATTTTCATTCAAGATGAGCGGCCTGCGTATTATGTATATAGAATTGTAGATCGAGAAAATCAGGAATTTAATGGCATTGTAGCTGCTGTAAGCGCCGTAGATTATGAAAGTAATGTAATTAAAAAACACGAGGACACCATTGAACACCGTGAAGTAATTTTCAAAGATTACCTTAAAACAGTTGGTTTTAATGCCGAACCTGTACTCCTAACCTATCCGGATAATGCCGTAATAAAAGGTATTATTTCTAAAAAGCAAAAGGAACGCGCGGAATACGAATTTACAACCACATACCGAGATACACATTACTTGTGGAAGGTAGATAAACCAGAACTACTTGATCGTATAGAAGCAGAATTTAAAAAAATGCCTCATATTTATATTGCCGATGGTCATCATAGGTCATCATCGTCTTATTTGTTATACAAAGATTTAAAAGCTGCAAATCCAAACCATCAAGGCACTGAACCGTATAGTTTTTTTATGAGCTATTTGATTCCAGAATCAGATTTACGGATTCATGAATTCAACCGGTTAATTAAAGATTTAAACGGTTTATCTAAAGAAGCTTTTTTAATTGAATTAGATACCATTTATCGCATTGAAAATCGTGGTACAATTCCTTATAAACCATCTAAAAAACATCATTTTAGTATGTATTTAGATGGCGAGTTTTATTCTCTGTACTTACGGAAATCGGCCTACAGCAGCGGAACCTCATTAGATGGTTTGGATGCCCAAATTCTTTTTAAAACCATTTTAGAGCCTATATTAGGAATTGTGGACTTACGAAACGATAACCGCATTATGTATATGAATGGTAAGAAAGACATAGTGAACATTAAGAATAATGTGGATAGCGGTGATTTTGCTGTTGGGTTTGGTATGGTTCCTGTAACTATAGAGGAAATGAAACAAATTGCAGACGACGGTTTAAAAATGCCACCAAAATCGACATTTATTGAGCCCAAGTTACGCAGTGGTGTCACCATTTACGAATTTTAATGAAATACATCTATTTTTTCATATGTAGTTTAATTACAGGTGCTGTATGTTCTCAAAATGAGCGTGATACAACAATTCATGAAATCATTTATCCATCATTATATACTAATTATGAATTAGCTAAAAGTGAAATACTAAAACTTGAAGAAACGTATGGTTATGAAACTAATTTAAAATATTTTCTATTAGATAGAAGTTTTGAAAATGGTGATATAGAATTTTTTAAAGCAGAATTAACGATTCTCGTTAGAGATTATGGCTTTAATTTAGCCTACGAACCTGAAGGCAAAACCTATTATGAATCTATTACAGTTGGTGATTTAGCAAATTGGTTTAAAACCATGTACCTGAAAAATCATTTTATCTGGTTGGACACTAATTTTTTAAAGCAAGCCGATTTACAACAGTTAAATAGTTTAAAAGACAAAACAAGCATGTATTCCAAAGTACGTTATGCTTTGGATCAAAAAGTCACATTGGATTCTGTGCAAAAACAAGAACAGAAAAAAGTATTTGAAGATATAGCATTCGAGAATTTATCTGAGTTATATGCACTAACCAGAAAAATTGATAAATATCCCACTGGAAAAAATTTCGCATTAATTCAAAATAGTTTCGCGCTGTTAGAATATCAAAATTTTGGCATTGAGCGCAATTTTGAAAGGACTTGGATACTTTTTGAACCCTTTTATAAAAAGGCTTATTTAGAACACGCTATAGATTATATCATTTATAAAAATTATGATAACTATAGTTTCATTCATTATAAAAATCAGCGTTACGGTTTAATATCCATTTTTGATATTCCGGAAGACTATCAAGGAGATTTGTTTTCCATACCTATTCGCGACTTAGAATATGCCAATAAAATTAAATCAGATTTTAATTGGAAAAAATAATATATACCATGTCCATTAAACAGAATTTACTTAATCTAAAAAACCAAATTCCCGAACATGTAACACTTGTGGCTGTTTCGAAAACGAAGCCCAATAGTGATATTATGGAAGCCTATGATGCCGGCCAGCGTGTTTTTGGAGAAAATAAAATTCAGGAAATGGTTGATAAATTTGAAACCTTACCTAAAGATATTTCTTGGCATATGATTGGTCATGTACAACGCAACAAAGTAAAGTATATGGCGTCCTTTGTGAACTTAATTCACGGCATGGATAGTTTTAAACTCCTTAAAGAAATTAATAAACAAGCCAAAAAAGAGACACGCATTATAGATTGTCTTTTACAGATAAAAATTGCAGAAGAAGATTCTAAATTTGGTATGGCCAAGGTAGATGCTGTCAATATGTTGAAATCCAATGCCTTCAAGGAACTTCAAAATGTGCGAATCACAGGTGTTATGGGAATGGCAACTTTTACAGATGACCAAAATCAAGTTACAGCAGAATTCAACAGACTAAAAACTATTTTTGACGAACTCAAAACCCTTCACGCCAATTTAGAAATTATTTCTATGGGCATGAGTGGTGATTATGAGTTAGCAATAAACTGTGGAAGTAATATGATTCGTGTAGGAAGTAGTATCTTTGGCGAACGCAATTATTAAAGCTTAAAATTAAATTACATCTAATACAAATTAAATAATAGCAAACTTATTTACGCAATTCTCGACATAGAAACCACTGGTGGAAAATACAATGAAGAAGGTATTACTGAAATAGCCATTTATAAATTTGATGGTCATAAGGTGGTGGACCAATTTATTAGTTTAGTAAACCCAGAACGTGAAATTCAACCTTTTGTCGTTAATCTAACCGGTATTAATAGTAATATGTTACGTACAGCTCCCAAGTTTTATGAGGTAGCTAAACGTATTGTTGAAATGACGGAAGATTGTATTATTGTTGCGCATAACTCCCAATTTGATTATCGGATTTTAAAAACGGAATTCACGCGATTAGGGTTTCCGTTTAAACGCAAAACGCTATGTACTGTGGAGTTATCTAAAAAACTAATTCCAGGACAAGACTCTTATAGTTTGGGAAAATTAGCTCGTTCCTTGGGAATTCCTGTAAGTGATAGACATCGAGCCAATGGCGATGCTATGGCAACGGTTAAATTATTTAAAATGCTACTTTCTAGAGATTTGGAAAAGCTCATTGTAAAAGATGCTATTCAGGTTGAAGCAAAAAAAGAGATGGCGGCAAACCTAAAAAATATCATTAAGGAGCTTCCACATATTACTGGTGTTTATTACATATATAATGCAGAAGGTACTATAATTTATATAGGAAAAAGCAATAATATTAAAAACAGAATCAGTCAGCATTTTACCAGCAGTAGTACGAAGTCAAAAAAACTTCAACGAGATGCCGCTGCGGTTACCTACGAACATACCGGTAGCGAATTGGTTGCTTTATTAAAAGAAAGCGAAGAAATAAAACGAAATAAACCCATTTTTAATAGAGCGCTACGCCGAAACATTTTTACACATGCTTTGTATTCTTTTAAAGATGCTAATGGCTATATTAATTTAATGATAGATAAGGCTGATGGCCGTAAAAAACCAATCACAACGTTTACAAATAGACAAAGTGCAAAAAGTTTCTTATTTAATGCAGTAGAAGAATTTCAATTGTGTCAGAAATTAACGGGACTTTATCCAACAAAAAACAGTTGCTTTAATTATGACATCAAACAATGTTTAGGTGCTTGTATTCAAGAAGAATCTCCGGAGAATTATAATAAACGTGTTTTGCAGTTAATTACTAAAAATAGCTATAATAATCATAATATGGTTATTATTGATCGTGCGCGTGAGGTAGATGAACGTAGTGCTATTCTTATAGAAAATGGCCTTTTTAAAGGTATCGGGTATTTCAATTTAAATTATCAAATAACCAATATGGATGTTTTACAATCTGTAATTACACCTATGGAAAACAATCGTGACGCCCAACATATTATTAAGAGTTACTTAAGGAAAAACAAAAAACTGAAAATTATAAAACTGAATAACTAAATGGTTGTTATAAACTTTTAGTATTTTTAAAATTATGGGTACAAAACCTTATAAGAGATGGCAAGGTAGACTTCATGAAATAATTTATGAGGCAGATACACCTGCTGGAAAATTATTTGATGTTGTTTTATTAATTGTAATTATTGCCAGTATCCTGTTGGTAATGCTTGAAAGTGTTAAGAGCATTGATGCGCAATACCACATGTTTTTAGATATTTCGGAGTGGATAATAACAATACTTTTTACTATTGAGTATATTTTACGAATAGTGACGGTAAAAAAGCCGCTAAAATATATTACTAGCTTTTATGGTATTATTGATTTACTGTCTACACTGCCAAAATATTTATCTCTAATTTTTGCTGGCACACATGCTTTAGTCGCCTTACGTGCCTTACGTTTATTACGCGTATTTAGAATTTTAAAATTAGCACGCTTTATGGGTGCTTCCAATCATTTGGCAACAGCCATAAAAGCTAGTCGTGCTAAAATATCCGTATTTCTATTTGCAGTGATTATTGTTGCTACCATTTTTGGTACAATCATGTATCTCGTAGAAGGAGAAGCTAGTGGTTTTAATAACATCCCAAGAAGTATATATTGGAGTATTGTAACCTTAACAACTGTAGGATATGGCGATATTGCTCCTGTAACACCACTAGGTCAATTTATAGCTTCAATTATTATGGTATTGGGTTATGGCATTATTGCAGTCCCAACGGGTATAGTTTCTGCCGAGTATACAAGAAAAATGAATAGCGATGACGTTAATAACAAGCCCGTAGTTAATGCCGTGCCACCGCATCCTAGTGACGTAGATTTAAACTCGCTATCCTGTTCCAATTGTTTAGCCCAAGACCATAAGGATAAGGCAAAATACTGCCATAAATGCGGGCACTCTTTAGAATTTGAACCTTCAAAATAGCAATGAAAATTTAAGTATGCCTAAAAAATACCTTATTTCCATTGTTGGACCAACAGCCATAGGTAAAACGGCGTTGAGCATTAAGCTTGCACAGCATTTTAATACAGAAATTATCTCGGCAGATTCCAGACAATTTTTCAAAGAAATGCAAATTGGAACGGCCGCTCCAACAGCTGCGGAACTTCAAGAGGCTAAGCATCATTTTATTCATCATAAATCCATTGAAGACCCATATAGTGTTGGTGCTTTTGAAAAAGATGCAATAAACACGTTAACCGACTTGTTTAAAAAACAGCAAGTAGTTATCATGGTTGGTGGATCTGGATTATATGTAGATGCGGTTATAAATGGTCTTGACGAATTTCCGAAAGTTGATAAAAATATCAGAACGGCATTAAACGCACAATTAGAAACCGATGGTTTGCAAGTGCTACAATCTCAATTAAAAGAATTGGATGCCAACACGTATGCAAAAATAGCTTTAAATAACCCGCAACGTGTTATTCGTGCATTAGAAATTTGTATTGGCACAGGAAAACCGTATTCATCCTTTTTACAAAAATCATCAATTAAGCGAAATTTTAAAACGATAACCATTGGCTTAACTGCAGAACGCGAAACGATTTACGCGCGTATTAATAAGCGTGTTGATATCATGATGGAACATGGATTACTAGAAGAAGCAAAAAGCCTTGAAGCAAAATCTCATTTAAATGCATTAAATACCGTTGGATACAAAGAGCTTTTTAATTATTTGGCTCATGAATGGTCATTAGATTTTGCCATTTCAGAAATCAAAAAAAATAGTCGCCGGTTTGCAAAAAGGCAACTTACATGGTTTAAACGGAATAGCAATACGCTTTGGTTTGATTACAAAACCGATATTAAAACAATCATTACCGATATAGAATCTGAAATGACCGCATAAAAAAACCAGCTAATTAGCTGGTTTTCTTTTTATGATAAGACCTATTAATCTTCTGATTCAGTATTAATTACCAATCTAAAACCTTCACCGTGAATATTAAGTATTTCTACTTTATCGTCTAGTTTTAAATACTTACGCAATTTAGCAATGTAAACATCCATACTACGTGAAGTGAAATAATTATCATCACGCCAGATTTTTGTTAAAGCTAACTCACGCGGCATTAAATCATTTTCATGTAAAGCTAATAAGCGTAAAAGCTCATTTTCTTTAGGTGATAATTTAATTTGTTCGCCACCATTATAGGTTAAAAAACGTAGTTTCGAATTTAATTCAAACCCACCAATAGTAAATTGAAACTGTTTACTATCTGCAACCGTTTCAGTAGCTTTACGCTGCATGATTGCTTTAATTTTCATCAGCAATACTTCACTATCAAATGGTTTATTTAGGTAATCGTCAGCACCTACTTTGTACCCTTTTAAAACATCTTCTTTCATAGCTTTAGCTGTTAAGAAAACAATAGGCACTTCCGTATTTTTCTCACGAATTTCTTTTGCTAACGTAAAACCATCTTTATATGGCATCATCACGTCTAGAATACACAAATCGAAATCATCTTTTTTGAACTTTTCGAAGCCTTCCATACCGTTTTTAGCATGTGTAACGTCATAATCATTCATCATTAAATAATCCTTTAAAATGGTTCCAAAATTTGGATCATCTTCTACTAATAAGATTTTTTTGTTTTGTTCTGTCATAGCTTTTACGATATTAATGGAAGTTTTATAATAAAGGTACTTCCTTTTTCTTTTTCACTTTCTACGGAAATGTGTCCTTGGTGATCTTCAACCATACGTTTTACGTATGCTAATCCCAGACCATGTCCTTTTACATTATGTATATTTCCCGTGTGTTCTCTATAAAATTTTTCAAACACATGCTTTAGTGCAGCTTTACTCATTCCACTGCCTTGATCTTTAATTTTTAACAAGATGTTTGTTCCTACGTTTTCGGTGTAAACATCAATTTTTGGTGGTTCTGGAGAATATTTAACGGCATTATCCAGAATATTTACGATAACATTTGTAAAGTGTGTTTCATTTGCTAAAACTGAAGATTGTTCTGCATTCAAATGTGTATGAATGTAGCCTTTTCTGTCTTCCACTATTAATTCAATATGCGTAATGGCATCTTCAATTAGTTCGTGGAGATCCACACGGTCTTTACTAATATTTAGTTCGTTTTTTTCAAGTTTAGATATTCTTAATACGTTTTCTACTTGCGCATGCATACGTTTATTCTCGTCACGTATCATTTGTAAATAGCGAGCCACACGCTCTTTATCATCAATAACCTTTGGGTTCTTAATGGCATCCAAGGCCAAATTAATTGTTGCAATTGGTGTTTTAAACTCATGCGTCATGTTATTTATAAAATCTGATTTTATTTCAGATATTTTACGCTGCCTGAATAACTGTAATAAGGCGCTTGAGTAGGCAATGATAATAATAGATGTGAAAATTATGGACAATAATGTCATTCTAATAATGGATGACTGTATAAACTTATTCCGTGTTGGAAAATTAACTAATAGCTTATAATTATTGTTATTATTCTCATTTGAAAAAATAGAAACACTAAACGTTCCTGGTTGTAATTCAAAATTATCTGTTTGTATTTTAGTTGCTAAATCATTACTGTAAATAGCAAACTCATAATCCAATTCAATATTGTCTTCTTTAAGCTTTTTTGATAGTAATCTGCGAATTTCATCATCGTAAACACGTTTATGAATAGGTATTCTACTGCTTAAATCTTTAAACGCTTCATCAAAACTAATCCGTTCTGCTGGCGTAATCCGTCCCGATTTCATTAAACTTAAAATAGGGTTCTCTGGCAAATCGTTATCCAGCGTTGGTTGATTACTAAAAATTTTAGTTTCTGACGTTCCTATAATACGCTTAATATTAAGGCTATCTAAACCGATGTCAAAGAGCGACGAAGATAACTTATGATTTTCTTCTAAAATGCCACTTCTATATATAAAAGTTTCATTTGTATCATTAATTTGTGAAACGATGAATAGTTTTGAAATAGCTACGGTATCCGCTTGTTTCTTTTCATCAATTAGTGTTTGATACTTGTTATAGTAACTAAGCACTTCCTTTTCCTCAATTTCACGGGAGGTATAACTTAATGCCTTTTTTACATTAAAATTAAACTGATCCTCCTCGTTTTTTATGGAATTATTAATATAGTAAGCTTGGACAAATATTATACCAACAAGCGATAAACTCATTAATAACACCAATATGATGAATAACTTTTTGCTCATCGTTCAAAATTAACATTTTAACATTTAGCTATCTTAGCATTTAACCTTACATTAACAAAAATGTTAAAATTCAAGGTGTTTGTATAGCTTTTACAAGGTTCTGGTGCACTTTAATCACCTGCTTTTTAGTCGCATTCAAGTCTGTGTTTTCAATAACAAAGGTGGCCTTTTTTATTTTCTCCTGTTCGGGAAGTTGGTTATTTATTATGGCCTGTACTTGTGCTTTGGTTCTTTGATCACGTGCTATGACGCGTTCAATTCTGATGCTTTCGGGTGCAGTGACCAATATGGTAAAATCACAATCTTTTTCACCTCCATGTTCAAATAAAATAGCGTTTTCTTTTAAAACATAATCCGTTTGTTGTTTTTCTGTCCACTTTTTAAAGTGGCTTGCTACTTTAGGGTGTACAATGGCATTCATAGCTTTTAGCAAATTTTTATCATTAAAGATTGCTTCTGCTAAAAATGGTCGGTTTAATTTTTGGTTTTTGTAGGCTTCGTCTCCAAATAATGCTATGAGTTTGCGTTTAATTACTTTTGAACGATTCATCAGTGCTTTGGCTTCGTCATCTGCAAAGTAAGTTGGAACACCTAATTGCCCAAACAATTTAGCTACAGTGGTTTTACCACTACCAATTCCGCCAGTTAAACCTACTATTTTCATTCCGTAATAATATATTCTATTTGATCATGATTTATTTTTACATGCCGTAAAACTTCTGGCTGCTTTGTTAACTTTGGTATTAAAAACGTTTGATTTTTAGACACTTCTGAAAAATCGCAAACAATTTCAAAGTCCGATGCTGTAATAGATTTATAGTTTGATAAACTTGTATAATAAGAAACGGTGATTTTTTTTGGATAATACTTCAAATTAATATCTTCAGGTACATTAATAATAGTAACTGGAATTTTTAATTTACCTTCTGTAAATTTTGTAACCGTCGCGGCTACATGAGTCTGTTTATTAGAAAATTCTAATTCATTTTGATTTTCGGGTAACTTTAATAAGACAGTGGTAATAATATTCTCTTTAACATCCTGAAGCTTGAGCGTATCTGTTTCAATAAAATCGATGGCCGAAACCAATACGTTAGGTCCAATAATTTTAATGGAATCAGGACTTAATTCAAATGATTCTAAAATGTCGTAGCCTATAGCATAATTAATTTTAGCATTTATTTTAATTGGCACCTTTTTAATGGCGTTTAAATCATATTTAAAATATAATGTATCTGGATTAATATTTACAACCTCAACGGCTTTATCAAATTGTGAAATTACATCTAGGAAGGCCGTATTTTTATTCCAAATATAAAGACTATCGGTTTTGGTAATGTTATGACTGAAATCGATATTAATTTTGGGTTTCTTAAAATAGTACTTCAACAAATTAAAACCTTGAGCTTTTAAGCCTACTCGCAAAGTCTTTTGATGATCATCAAAAACAACATGAGCTTCTGGCACATTCACTTTATTAATTTGAAATGTGATGGTGTTAACGTAGGTATTTGAAAGCTTCAGTAAAATAAGAACACCAAAAGACATGATTAAGAATAAAAAGAACACATTGATTCTTTTATTCTTTATAGCCTTTAGCAATTTAGATTTTCGAGTATTAATCATTTGTTTTTAAAGAATAATTCCGGAAAAATTTCCTCTGGCTTTTTACCACTTACCTTTAATATAGTAATTGATTTTATAAAACTAAAACCATAACCAATAAATTGTATGCTCGTAGCACATATTGCTTGAATTGCTATAACGAAGCTTCGCGTGCTAAATAAAGCAACTAAAAATACGATTAAAAAATATGTACCATAAAGTAATAAGAGTTGCATACAGTTTAAAGCGGCTAAAACTATAGCTAAAACAAAACCTAAAATAAAAATAGTAGGAAACCAATATGTGATTTTTTTTGATTCCGGATGCCATACATTTAGAATAGGTCGAACTAAGCCAAACTTTGAGACCTGTTTATAAAATTTGGACCACGAAATACGTCGTTTATGATATACGAAAGCTTCTGGAATTAACGCTGTTTCATATCCTAATTTCCAAAGCCTTAAAGATAAGTCAGGATCTTCACCTGGATGAATATTTCCAAAACCACCTGTTTTAAGGAAGGCTTTTTTAGACAATCCCATATTAAAACTTCGCGGTTGAAATTTATTTATTTGTGTTTTATTTCCTCTTATTCCACCTGTAGTAATAAACGCTGTCATAGAGAAATTAATAGCTTTCTGCAGGTTACTAAATGAACTATGGGCTGCATCTGGTCCGCCAAAACAATCTACATAATTATCCGTTAAAAATAATTTAACAATATTTAAATAATTAGGAGGTAAAATACAATCAGAATCCAAAATGATAAAATAATTACCCTTGGCATGTTGCATCCCATAATTTCGGGAATCACCTGGCCCGGAATTCTCTTTAACCAAATACGTAATATTTAGTTGATCTTGAAAATTGGCAATAACATTTTTTGATGGCAAGGTAGATCCATCCTCAATAATAACTATTTCAAAATTTTCATTACTGTTTAGATTGCTAAAGCTTTGCAATAGCTCATCAATCTCGTTTGGTCGATTAAAAACAGGTATAATAAAAGAAAATGCTAATTCCATTTAACAAATGTAATTAAACAATAAAAAAAACCACCCAGTTGGGTGGTTTTTAAAATTAATATTTAAAACTATTTTTTAATTTTTAATAATTCGTATTGTTTCAGATATGTTATTAATCATGACCTTCATAAAGTATGCTCCAGCTAGTAAGGATGTCATATCAACATCGGCAGAAACTGTATTAGGTGCTACACGTAATACTTCTTGACCTAACATATTATAAACTGCAACATCTTGAATATTTTGTTGTGCGTTTAATGTTAAGGCATTGCTTACTGGGTTTGGATAGTATGTAAACAATTCCTGTTGTTGGAAATCTTCAACACTTAAGGTAGAACTATAAGCAGATACCTGGAAGTTAATGGTTGCATTATTACCATATTCCCAAACTCTGAAATAAATAGTTTCTCCTGCTAATGAAGGATCTGAAATAGAAACCAACGGGTATAAACCATCATCACTACCATCATCATTACATTCAATTAATACTAATGAACCACAAGCACCAGAATATGCTGCTCCTCCAGCATCTCCACCGCCACCGGTAGGGTTAGCATTCATTTCCAAAACAATATTACCATCTGCAGGCACCACTACCGAGTACCACATATCTCCTCCGTTATAACTTGCACAGCCTGGCGCAAGTTCTCCAGAAGATGTTGTGGCGAATTCATTACTACCAATTACAGGATTATCTGTAAAAACAACGCCAGGTGTTAACATTATGGCGCCACTGCACACATCGTTTACAGGAGGACAACCATTTACAACAAAATTGCCTAAATCTATATTACAAGCGGCATCCGAATGAACTAAAGTCAAATCTACGGCTGTACCAAAAGGATACGGACCTGCCTGGGTTATACCTGTTCCTGTTATTGGATAAGTTGTTGTTCCATCGCTAATTTCAGTTCCATCATTAACAGCGTCTATATTTACATCTACATAATATTGGTTATTTGTACAATCAATATTTGTGGATGATTCTGCAACAGAAGCTCCGGTACAGTTTAATTGTGTAATATCCAATGTGTATGATGTTGATTGAGGTGCTGGCCATGAGGAAATTACCACGTAATAAGTAGTTCCTCCAGTAAGCGTAATAGCAGGTAAACTATAGGTAGTTCCCGCAGTTGCTGTATGATATGCAACAACGGACGTAAACGGACAGCCTTCAAACAACCAAAAACCAATCCAACCATCTTCGGTATTACTCAAATCAAAATTATAAGTTCCATCCGTAGCTGGAGTAAATTCATACACGACATCGTCTCCAGTAATATAAAACGCACTACCTGTTCCATTTGTATATTGAGCGCCTGCTAAAGGTGGTAGATCCGTATTTCCATAATCGTTACCATAAGCACTTGTATTATCCGTGGTGTTATAAGGTACTGATGTAACTACAATAGCATCTTCACAAACGGCACCTACAGGCGCAGATCCGGTTGTAAAGCTCCATACTGGACAACCTGTTGCTTCTGTTGTTTCATTAACTGGTTTAATTATCCAATATAACAATGTATCATAACCTGTTAGCGTTAACGCAGCATTGGTATCTGTATAGTTTCCTATTAAACCATAATCATCGCCTGCTGGTGTTTCTCCTGCATATAAATTGTATGAAGTTGGCGTAGGTCCTGTTGTTGGTGCTTCCCACGAAAAAGTAACATTTCCTGTAGCTACATCCACTGCGCCATCAGCTGGCGTTGGATTAATTGCACAATTTGGCTCAGGAGCTAAAGTTCTAAACGATAATACGGCAGACCAATTACTTAAGCCATTCGTATCACAATTTGCTTGCACATAAAAATCGTAATCTGTTGCTTGCGTTAATCCCGAAGCACTATCGGTTAAAACACCTGTTCCAGTGGTACCAGATGCAATTGCTGTTGCAACTTCTGGAGCCGCACCAGATGCCATTATTACCCATTCGTAACCTAGTGTAGCCTCTACCACGGTATCCCAACTAACATCTGCTGTTGTTTGTGTTGGCACAACCACTGTATTAGCGGGTGTTGGACAGGTTGGTGTTTCTTCAACTAATACATCATCCAAATTTAAAGATGCACCATCAACACCGTTGTAGTTGAAAATAATTTGAACATTACTTTGACCAGCATACGCTGCTAAATTTAATTCAACTTCATACCATACAAAACTATCAAACACGCCAAAATCAGCCTCTTGCCATAAAACAGTTTCTGTTGTACCATCTGTTGCACTTACAACAAAGTCGTAATTATCATTTGGATCAATAGCCCAATAGTAGCTCATGTTAAACCAAAATTTTAATCTTGGATTTACACTAGCGGATAAATCTAAAACCGGAGTAGTTAATGTTTCATCTTGTGGTACAAGAGCGGGGTCATAAACAACTTGTGCTGATGCTGCACCGGAATTAGGAACTATAGCTGTAGATAGCGTCCAAGTTTCACTCGTGTTTACCTGTGTTAAAGTCCATCCTGCTGGAGGGACAGCCGTTTCAAATCCTTCAGTTAAATATTGACCATAGCTTACTACAGTAAATAAACTGAAAACAAAAAACATAAATGTAATTTTTTTCATGATAAATTTAGTTTTAATTAATTAGCTATTAAAGTAGTAAAGAACTACCTCTTATCCAAACAATTAAATCAGAAATAGTTAACAAGGTTCCTTTTTATTTCTAAAAAAAAAGACTCATGGAGATTACCTATAAAAAAATTAATCTTTTAGTATTTGAAATGTTTCTGTTGTATCATTAAATTCTATTTGGGCAAAATAAGTTCCCGTATCTAAATTGGACATATTTATTTCCGCATATAGATTATTAAAAGAACTTCTATAAACCTCTTGCCCTAGAACAGTATATAATGAAATAGATTTAATAGTCTTTTCAGCTTTTAGCGTAATCGTATTTTGAACTGGATTAGGATAGTATGAAAACCCATTTTTAAACTCACTGTTTAAACCTAGGCTATAACTTCCTTCCGTAATTTCTAATAACTGATTGGCATTTACATTTTCTAAATAATCAACAGTACCACTTAACCACGTAACTTTCACATAATCAATAACGTCATGCGTGCCTACACCAAATATTTCAGTGTTTGAATTTTGAGCTAAATACCCTTCCCCACAAAGTGTGTAACGATATTGCTTGTTTCCATTAATTGATATTTCAATACGAGAACCAATGCCATCCCTATTACTTAACACACCTGTTAACTTAACTTTTAACCACTTATTAGCATTTATTGTTTTATTTTCCCATAAATACATGTTTTGATAATTAATATTGCTAACCGCTATATCTGGAAACCCGTCATTATTAAAATCGCCGACAGCATTTGAATAACTTTTGGCCGCATCTCCAACAAAACCAGAATCTAAAGAATTTTGGAAGGTATTATTTCCTCGGTTTTTATAAAAAGCAGACGATCTAAATGGTGGGTTTGAGCCATCATACTCGCAGCTTACATAAATATCTTCATCCATATCATTATCTGCATCTAAAAACACAGCACCCCACGCGTAGCTATGCAATCGCGTTCCTGAAAATATAGCGAGGTCGGTAAAGGTACCATCACCATTATTTCTAAATAACACATTTCCATCTGTTGGTGTATTGGTTATATAAATATCAAACCAACCATCATTATTAAAATCACCAATAGTTGTAGTCATAGCATCAATATAAATACCGGTGTTAGAAGATGTGCTGACATCTGTAAAGGTGCCATCCCCATTATTACGGTACAAAAAATTCTGATTAAAATACTTATCACTTGATAAGTATATATCTTGCCAACCATCATTATTATAATCGAAAAATGCTGAACAAAAGGTCATGTGGCTATCGTTATCAAATCCGGCTTGCGCGGTAACATCTGTGAATGTATTATCACCATTATTTTCATAAAAATAATTAGGTTGAGCATCCATTTCACTTCGGTTACTAATAAAAACATCTAAAAATCCATCATTATTATAATCGCCCCAAGAAGCTCCATAAGATTCGAAATTTCCCGTTGGCAAACCTGCCGTAATGGTAATATCTACGAAATTAGAATTACCATTATTGAGGTATAACCTATTACCTTCGGTGTTTGATGTTACAAATAAATCTTTATCACCATCATTATCAATATCCACCCAAACAACCTGTTTTTGTTGACTTGTATTCAGCGGAATATTTAAATTATCAGATTCAAAAATGCCATTTACATTCTTAAAAAAAATGATTTTATAATCTTCTTGGGTGGCCATTGTAATATCATCCCAACCATCATTATTATAATCACAAAATGAAATACCATTTCCCAAATAGGTTTGACCTGCCGTGACTACCAATCCTAAATTGGTGGCTTCATTTACAAAACTAACTTGTGCTTGTAAAAAGCAAGTAATAAGCAGAAAAGCAGTTAAAAAGCAGCCTTTATTCATAAGAATTTAAGTTAAATAATGACTTACTAATATAACAAATAAAACACACTAATCTATTCTCGTGATTTTTACAAAAAAAAGCGCCATTCTTTGTAATAAGAATGGCGCTTTATATAATGTTACTTTAAATATTATTCTCTAGTAAAGGTTTCCATAACAGCATCGCTAACACCCATATTACTAAATCCACCATCGTGAAATAAATTTTGAAGGGTTACTTTACGTGTTAAGTCACTAAACATTGTGATGGTATAGTTTGCACAATCCATAGCGGTTGCATTGCCTAGTGGTGACATTTTTTCTGCATATGAAATAAAACCATCAAACCCTTTTACACCACTTCCAGCTGTTGTTGGCGTTGGAGATTGCGAAATGGTATTAACGCGTACTTTTTTATCACGACCAAAGAAATAACCAAAGCTACGTGCAATACTTTCTAACAAGGCTTTATTATCTGCCATATCATTATAATCAGGAAAAACGCGTTGAGCTGCCATATATGTCAATGCAACAATACTTCCCCATTCATTCATAGCATCTTTTTGATACAGTGTTTGCATGACTTTATGAAAAGAATTTGCCGAAACATCCGTTCCTTTTTGTGTCCAATCGTAATTCTGATTCGTGTAATGGTTTCCTTTTCTAACGTTGATAGACATTCCAATAGAGTGTAAAACAAAATCTATTTTACCGCCTAAAATCTCCATAGATTTTTCAACTAGGTTTTCTAAATCTTCAACAGATGTAGCATCAGCAGGAATAATTTGAGAACCTGTTTTTTCAGCCAATTGGTTTATTTGTCCCATTCGCATAGCAACTGGCGCGTTGGTTAATACAAATGTACCACCTTCTTCATGCACGCGTTCTGCTGTTTTCCAAGCTATTGAATTTTCATCTAAAGCTCCAAATATGATTCCTTTTTTTCCTTTTAATAAATTATATGACATAGTTTCTCGTGTTGATTCGTGTTTAATGATTTTCAAAGATAGTATTAATTCAACAATTGTTTAGCATGTGCCATTGCCGAAGTGGAAATTTCTATACCTCCAAGCATTTGTGCTATTTCTACAATGCGTTCATCATGGTTTAGAAGCTTTAAATTAGTTTGGGTAACCTCACCAACATCTTCCTTATAAACTTTAAAGTGCGTATTACCTTTAGCTGCAATTTGTGGAATATGTGTTATGGTAAAAACTTGCATACTGCGACTCATGTTTCGCATAATTTCACCCATTTTATTAGAAATTTCTCCCGAAACGCCAGAATCAATTTCATCGAACATAATGGATGGTAATTGCACATAATTGGACAATATAGACTTAATAGCTAACATAATTCGTGACAACTCACCTCCTGACGCTGCTTTTTTAAGTTCGTTAAATGCACCGCCTTTATTGGCTGAAAATAGAAACGATAAATTATCTTTTCCATTTGACTGATAGGTTTCTGTAGCGTTCAACGTGATATTAAATTTGGCATTAGGCATTCCTAATTGCTGCAAAATAGCTTCTAATTCTTTAGTTAAACCTGGAATAGCAGCCAAGCGTTTTTTATGAATGGTATTTGCCAAGGCATCTATAGCTTTTTTAGCAACTGCAACATCATTTTGTTTTACTGCAATAGTATCATCCAGTTTTTCGGTAACACTTACCTTTTCTGCTAAATCATTTTTAATGACAATAAGATCTGAAACATTGCTTACAAAATGTTTTTTAAGAAGTGTGTTTAGTAATTCCAATTTATTGCTAACCAACAACAACTGTTCTGGATCTAAATCTAGATTGTCTTGTAGTCTTTCGATTTCCGTGAAAATATCATTAATTTCAATGGAACTACTATTGATTCTATTAAAAACATCTTCATATTTAGATGAAAATTTCGAAACTCTTTGCAGACTATTTTTTGCTGCAAGTAAGGCTGACATGACGCCTATTTGTTCTTCGCTTAGCAGTTGATTAACGTGTGCTAATTGCTCTTTTATATCCTCAACATTGTTGAGTGTTTCATAAGTTTCTTCTAACTCTTGAAGTTCGCCTTCTATTAAATTAGCCTCTACTAATTCTTTTAACAAATAGGAATTATAATCGTGTTCTTTAATAGCTTCTGCCTGGAACTTTAAAAGCTCATCATATTCTTTCTGAAGTATTTTAAACGTTTTTAAAGCAATTTTATAATCCTGTAATTCCTGACTATTTTTAGCCAACGCATCAATAACTTGAAACTGATACGCATCATCCATTAATTGCATGGTTTCATGTTGCGAGTGAATATCAATTAATTCCGCTCCCAAGCTTTGCAATCCGCTTAAGTTTACTGGAGAATCGTTTACAAAAGCGCGCGATTTACCAGATGGTAAAATCTCCCGTCTAATGATGGTTTGTGCATCATAATCGAAATCTAATTTTTTAAATAAGGCTTGAAGTTTATAATTGGAAACATCAAAAACAGCCTCAATAACACATTTTTTTTCGCTGTCTTTTAATGCACTTAAATCGGCTCGTTTACCTAAAATTAAAGATAATCCACCTAATAGAATAGATTTTCCAGCACCTGTTTCACCCGTAATGATTGTCAATCCTTGGTTGAAATTTACCTGAAGATTATCTATTAATGCGTAATTTTTTATGGATAAAGCTGTTAGCAAAGTGTTTTAGATTAAATGGTTACTAAAATAATAACAACTACTTTTTACAATACTCTTATTAAGAGAATTTCTTAAAATTTAATATTTCGCCATTTGCTTGAGTACATAGGCGCTACACGGTTTAATGTTGAAAGTAATTTGGTTATTTCAACATTAGGACCACTTGAGAATATCTGTTCAATTTCATCGCCTTTGGCATCAAAAAATGTTCGTAATAAAAAGGAATTAGGGCGACGTCTGTTCATGGCTTCAAACTCCTCAATAGCACTTGCTATAATAGTTTTAGCCTTTTTCTGGTCTTCACTCATGGTATCTAAGCCCAAGCGATGATAGTCGTAAATAACCTTTCTATATTCCTTGAATGTAGGCGATAATAAATTATCAATTAAAGCAAAACGTGTTTGTAAACCATCTTCAAGTTTCCAGCCTTTTGCATTTTCTTGTTGCGAATAATTTACAATAGTTTGTGCTTGTTTAAGATACGGATCTCCTCCTTCAAATTGAAACGAGTCGGCATCTAATCCTAAAATCATGTAAACGTGAAAGGCAATGACAGAAACTAAATTGGATTCAAACTGATTTTCGTTATAAAGTAAGTTTTCAAACTCTACATACTGAAATGTAAAATCTTTATCATTAATATTGTAAATGGGTGTTCCGTAAGTAGACCCGTAAACCGGACGAGATGATTGCACTTGAATGGTAGCCTTAAAAACATCGCCGGAGTATTCGGTAATATTAATAAACATACCGCACTCTACGCGTTCTTGAAAAGCATATTCCTTATTAGTCCATTTTGTATTATTTACAAACTCTTTTAGTTGTTTTTCAAGCGTTTTAAAGACCTGCAAGTTTTCATTACCTGTAAATTGGGCATTTACCACAATATTACAATTTAACTCTTGGCTATAGGTTGAAAAGGATAAAATGACTAAAAAAAATACAAAAAATCTATGCATGCAATTGGTTTATTATAGCATTTAAAATATCTACGGCTACGGCTTCTTTAGACTTTAAATCAAACGTTGTAATGGTTTCATTACGATTAATAAGTGTTACCTTGTTTGTGTCAGATTTAAAACCAGCACCTTTGTCCTTAAGCGAATTTAACACAATTAAATTTAAATTCTTGGCCTTTAGTTTACCTTTCGCGTTTTCAATTTCATTATTTGTTTCTAAAGCAAACCCGACTAAAAATTGTTTTTCCTTTATGTGTCCCAAAGACGCTAAAATATCTTTGGTTTTTTCTAACTCTAAAGATAACGTTTTTTCTTTCTTTTTTATTTTTTCAGTCGCAGCAATTTTTGGTTTATAATCGGCAACAGCTGCGGCTAAAATGGCAATATCAACAGTTTTAAAAAAGCTATGTGCTGCGTTATACATTTCTTCCGCAGATGTAACGGGAATAATGGTTACAAAACTATGTGATAATTTTTGATGTGTTGGACCAGAAATTAAAATAACTTCAGCTCCTAAATTAGCAGCAGCTTTTGCTATTTCGAAGCCCATTTTTCCACTGGAATGGTTCCCTATAAAGCGAACAGGGTCTATTGCTTCATAGGTAGGGCCAGCCGTAATTAATACTTTTTTACCGCGAAGTGGCGATTTACTTAAAATATCATTTTCTAAAAATGCAACAATATCATCAGGTTCTGCCATACGCCCTTCGCCTACTAAACCACTAGCTAATTCGCCACTGGTAGCAGGAATCATTATGTTTCCAAAGTTTTGTAAGGCTTTAAATGATTCTAAAGTAGAAGGATGTTTATACATATCCAAATCCATTGCAGGCGCAAAATAAACGGGACATTTAGCTGAAAGGTACGTTGCTAATAATAGGTTATCGCAAACACCATGAGCCATTTTAGACAAGGTATTGGCTGTGGCTGGTGCAATAATAAGTAAATCGGCCCAAAGACCTAATTCTACGTGATTGTTCCAAATTTCATTATCATCATCTGGATTTGTAAATGATGAATGTACCGGATTTTTGGAGAGTGTGGACAATGTTAAAGGTGTAACAAAGTCTTTAGAAGCAGGTGTCATAACGACTTTTACGTCTGCACCTGCTTTTATAAAAGCTCTAACCAATGTCGCTGTTTTATAAGCGGCTATACCAGCACTAATGCCTAGTAATATTTTCTTACCGCTTAATAGTGACATATAGTTATTATTCCTTAGAATCGTCCTCTGTGTTTCTGTAATAAATTTTACCATCTAACCATTCTTGAACTGCTAATGCATGTGGTTTTGGTAATTTTTCATAAAATTTAGAAACTTCAATTTGCTCTTTATTTTCAAAAATCTCTTCTAGACTATCGTTGTAAGTAGCAAACTCTTCTAATTTTTCAATTAGCTCTTTCTTAATTTCAGAATTTATTTGTTCTGCGCGTCTTGATATTATTGAAATTGCTTCATAAATATTTTCCGTAGGTGCATCAACTTTGTTTCTATCGTAAGTTGTTGTGTTTACTGGCGCATTAATCTTCTTTAAATCCATATGTAAGTTTATTAACTTTTCGTACTGTAATTTTCTAATTCTTTTTCAATTTCTTCAATCATTTTATCTGCTTTTTCTAAATATTCTGAATTAGCATATGATCTTTTCAAGGTATAGTAATATGATTTTGCATCTTCTAAACGCTGCTCTTTTTTACTATATACACTGTTAATAGCTAGTTGATAAGCGGAATCAAATTTTATAAAGTATGCTTCCTCACGATAAATAGTTCCAGGAAAATCAAAAATAAAATTATCAATCGCTTTTATTGGGGCATTAAAATCTCGTGTATAACCCGCAATAGTATTGAATTGTTTGGCTATACCAAACGCTTTTTTCTCTAATTTAAAATCCAATTCTCTAACTAACTTGTTAGCTTCAGGTATGAATTCCGACTCTGGATACAGGTTAATAAAGCTTTGAAATTTATCAATAGCTTCTTTGGTTTCGTGCTGTTCTTTAGAAAAAACCGGCGATAACATATAAGCACTTTTAGCACTTAAAAATGCAGCTTCTTCCACTTTTTCACTGTTTGGATAGGCATCCACAAAACGCTCAAAATGATAGCTTGCTAAATACCAATCTTCTTCCTCATAATAACATTTAGAATTCAGGTATGATAATTTTTCAGCTTGGGGTTTCCCTCTATAAACGGGTAGTATTTGTTCAAACAATTTATTTGCTTTGGCATACTTTCCAGCATTATATAGTTTTTCACCTACCGTATATTTGGTTCCCGAATCAACTGACTTTAAGGCCTTTTGATATTCGCTACAAGAACTTAAAAGTGTGCAAGTTAGAATTATGTAAAGAAATTTCTTCATAGTTTTAAAACAGTTGGCAAAATTAAGGTAATAAAATGGATTTTAAAAATATTTATTTTGCTAAAATACAAGCTAAAATAAGGTAATCATTAGGATTAAGTATTATTTAACGCTTATGCATAGGTATTAACGAAACCTGTTATAGTTTTCTTTAGTTCATCAGTTGCTTCAACCAATGGCAGTCTAACCGTAGATTGACATAATTTCATGGCGTTTAAAACGGCTTTTATCCCTGAAGGATTGTTCTCCGAAAAAATGAAATTCGTAATATCCATTAACTTATTGTGCAACTTGAATGCCTCCTTATTTTTACCTTCTAATCCTAAATGAATCATTTGTGCAAAATCTTTAGGGAATGCCTGGCCGATAACAGAAATAACACCAGAACCACCAGCAAGGGTTACAGGCAAAGCTAAATCATCATCTCCAGAAATAACCATAAATTCGGTTGGTTTATCATTTAATAAACGTAGGTATTGCCCCATATTTCCAGCAGCTTCTTTTACTGCCACAATATTCGTGCAGGAGTTTGCTAACGCAATAATAGTTTGCGGAAGCATATTAGATCCGGTTCTTCCTGGCACGTTATATAATATTATTGGTTTTGGGCTGACTTTTGAAATGGCTTCAAAATGCGCACTAATTCCTGCTTGCGTTGGTTTACTATAGTAAGGTGATACTGATAAAATAGCGTCTATATCAGAAAAATCAGTCTCTTGGATTTCTGCAATTACCGCAGCGGTGTTATTGCCTCCAATTCCAAGAACCAATGGCACCCGCTTGTTATTAGCTGTTACTATTGTATTAATAATTGCTTGTTTTTCTGCCGAAGTAATGGTGACACTCTCTCCGGTTGTACCAGCAATAACAATATAATCCATGCCGTTTTCAATATTGAAATTAACAATACGCGTTAAGGCTCCGTGATCTACAGATAAATCGGTTTTAAAAGGTGTAACAATAGCTATTCCTGCTCCAGTTAATTTATGCTTCATGTTTAAGTGTCTTAAAAACTTGTAAATATTTTAGTAATTCGATTTTAAAAGCATCAAAATCGTTTAGAGGAGTTTGAATAATTAAATCATTTAATCGTTCATCTTCCTGAAAAATGCTCGCTTTAAAATAGGCTTCAGATTTGGCTGTAAGCAATTTTAAATGCAATATGTCCGTTGTATAAAAACTAATGAGTAAATCATATTTAGTATTTAAAAACGTATCCAACTCCGTATTTAGTATAGTTCCTTTCCATCCTATATCTTTAGGGCTATAACAGGATTCCCAAGAAAGTAACTCTGTGTTTTTAGCTTCCGTATAGGCAATAACTTTTAATTTGTTTGGTAAAATATGCAAACTTGAAGTTAAAGTATCAAACATTGCTAAGTTTGTCACCTCATCGGCATTAACAATAATACCAACACTTTCAATTACTTGTGCTTTTGAAGTGCCTTCTGAATTGTTCAGAATAGACTGTAAGTGTTTTTTAATAGAATTTTCTTTAAAACCCTTTAAAATCATTATATCTTTATGCTTTACGCAAAGATACTAAAAGTACGTACATAAGCGTATTAATTTTTTTGTTTATACATATGAAATTACAGCATTTACTCCTAACAATTATAGGGCTTACATTATTTAATTGTAAGCATGATACTTGGCAATTAAAACAGATTAAAGGGGAACAAATTATCATTACCGACTCCCTAAAATCTGACCCTGACATTGAGGCCTTTATTAAACCCTATCGCGAACATGTAAACAATGATTTAGATAGTGTGTTAAGCTATGCCGTTGATACATATTCTAAGAGCGATGGTGAATTCAATACGGCTATTGGAAATTTGTTTGCTGATGTTATCTATGAGCAATCCAATCCTGTTTTCTTCCAAAGAACGGGCAAAAACATTGATATGGTTCTACTAAATCATGGTGGTATTCGTGCTATAATTTCCAAAGGCCCAGTTTCGGCAAGAACAGCTTTTGAAATTATGCCGTTTGAAAATAGTATTGTTGTGGTAGGTATAAAAGGTAGTCAAATTAACTTAATGACAGAATACTTATCAAAAGCTAAACGCGCGCACCCCATTGCAAAACTAAATTTAGTGTTACATGCAGATTATAGTGTAAAAGAGGCAACTATTTCCGGCAACCCTATTGATGTTAACAAAACATATTACGTGGCAACCAACGATTACCTATATAATGGTGGTGATCATATGACCTTTTTTAAACCTGAAGAATCTATAGAAATTTTAGATTATAAAATTAGAAATGCGTTTATAGATTACTTTAAAAAGACAGATACAATTAGCCCTGTTATTGACAACCGCTTTATTAAATTAAAAAATTAATCCTATGAAACGTCGCGAATTTATTCAACAAACATCCGCTTCTGCTGCTTTTGTAACTGTAGGCGGTTTGGGGTTATCGTCCTTTTCTTCACCTGAAAAAACAACTAAAATCACGATACTTCATACCAACGATGTACACAGTCATATTGATCCGTTTGGCCCTGAAGATGGCCGAAACCCTAATAAAGGTGGAGTTGCTAGACGTGCCACATTAATTGATGCCATCCGAACCGAAAATCCAAATACATTATTATTGGATGCAGGCGATATTTTTCAAGGGACACCCTATTTTAATTATTATGGTGGTGAGTTGGAGTTTAAACTCATGAGTAAGTTAAAATATGATGCAGCTACTATTGGAAACCATGATTTTGATAATGGATTAAACGGCTTACATGCACAATTACCGCACGCGGAGTTCGATTTTCTATCTGCCAATTACGATTTTTCAAACACCATAATGGATGGGTATGTAAAACCCTATAAAACGTTTACCAAAAATGGTATTAAAATAGGTGTATTTGGTTTAGGAATTGAACTTGCTGGCTTGGTAGACAAAAGTATGTATAAGGAAACTAAATATTTGGATCCTGTTGAAATAAGTCAAGATATGACGCGTATTTTAAAAGAAAATGAAAAATGTGATTTAGTAATCTGTTTATCTCATATGGGCTATTACTACAAAAACAATTCTGATAAAATTAGCGATTTAAGTTTAGCAGCAAAAACAAAAGATATAGATTTAATAATTGGTGGTCATACACATACATTTTTATCAAAACCAACGGTTGTTAAAAACAGTTTAGGCAAAAATATGCTTGTTAACCAAGTTGGTTGCTTCGGGATTAACCTCGGGAAAATAGAGTTTTATTTTGATAAAGATAAAAATATGACCAGTACTGGAACTTTCATCATTGTTTAAACGCCAATCGTTTCTGCCGTAGTTGAAACCTTGCTTAGTACTAAGCGTTTTTTTCGTTTTCTATTATATTCAATAATATAACCGAATAAAAAGAACAGCCCCAGTACATGTAAAAGTCTATCTAAAACGACAAACATATCGTGATACACATAGTAATTACTGATATAATAAAGTACATCCGAAAAAACAAAGCAAAGCGCTGTAGTCAAAAATAGAATAGATGCTTTCGTATCTTTATTTAAATACGTAGCAAACGTCATAAAAACTAAAGCCATGAGTGCAATGCTTTTTACAGCAAATAATGCAACTTCTGTCGTATCCGAAATTTGTATTTGTAAAACCGTAAATAGTTGATACATTAAATACGCGTTAATAGAAAACACGAGCAGTAAGCAAATACCGACAACCTTATCTATATTAAAAATTCGAATTCTTGAAACCGCTGCATAGCCTAAAGTAAAGTAACTAATACAATAAAATAAGCTTGAAAGACTTACCATAAAAGGGTCTGAAAAGAATACAGACGAAAAATCTCCCAAAAAGGAAAACACGAGAAAAGTAATCATAACCGCATTTATGTATTTATTTTTAATTAAATAATACATAAACAAAAAAGGAATAAACATTGGTTTCGTTACTTGAATCAGTAAATCATTTTCGCTCAAAATTGCGAAGACATTTATAAATACAAGAAAAAACAGAACGAATACAAGATTCCTATTGTAACTAATTTGTAGCCAATTTTTCACAGTAGATATTCATAAGTAGGTTGAAACAAATATAGCAAAAAAAAGTTAGTTTATCGTTTCAAACGTGCATTTCATCGAATAATATGTTAAAATTTGGCATATCCATCAATTTTAGACACGATATTAACACATGTAAAAGGAATTTTTTATTGAAAAAAGGAATTTTGTAAACTATGCAAAGAAATGCACTTTCTTGTTTTTCACTTTAGATTGAAAGTAAAAGAAGCAAAAGGCTAAAACAAATAATATGGTTTGGGCAATATTGAGCACATCCTGATCTGCTATGTAGAAATAAGCAATTTGGATCACTTCTGAAAAAACAATACAAACAGAACCAAAAAATAAGAGCAAGGTTTTTTTATTGTCGTTATAAAAATAACTAATTAAAGAAATAGTCAATAACAAGAGCATAACAATATTATAAACAAACTCAACACCTATTAAATAACCCGAGGAATCAATTTGAAATTCTGGATTAACAATCGTTATTAAAACATAAATTATATAAATATTCAGCACCAGCAAAACAACGACATGTATCAAATAGCTTTTCAAAACTTTCCTCAAATTTATAGTTTTGAAAACCTCTAGAATTAAAAAAACATAAGCCAAGATATATGTAGCGTTTCCTAGCAAGTAATACATGTCTAATCTATGTTGACTCCAATCAAAACTGAAATAATCTAGAATAGTCGAAAGTTCGGCAATAGAGAATAAAACAAGGAATAATGAAAAGTATTTAGACCTTTCAGATACGTTAATAAAGTATAACACCGTAAAAAATGGTACAATTAAAGACTTGCTTCCGCTTGAAAGATATTCTTGACCACTAAATTGAAAAACGGCAAACAACACGCACAAAGCAATTATAAAAAATATTATAATATTGGTAATCTTCATTAATAACTATTGTATTAAATGGCAAATATAAATATAAAATTTGCGATTAATCGTAAATTTTGGCATTTTATCGATGAAATCACATATTCATCATGAAATCATACTTAAAAAATCTTGTTCCGATATAATGGAAATACCTAAAGAATCTGCTTTTTCTTTTTTGCTGGGCCCCATATTATCACCAGCAACCACAAAATTTGTTTTAGATGAGATTGATGATGATACTTTACCTCCATTATCCTCAATCAGTTTCTTTAATTCGTTTCTAGAAACGACATGAAAAACACCTGATACTACGAACGCTTGACCTTCTAATTTATTGGTTTGATTGGCTAATTTTTCGGCTGAAATTTCCATTTGCACACCAAATCGTATTAACCGTTCAACAATTTCAATATTTGTTTGTGTTTGGAAAAAATCGGTTACACTTTCTGCTATTCGTACACCAATTTCATCAACAGTTACTAAATCAATAGTTGTTGCATTCGCTATAGCGCCAATTGTTTTATAATGCTTTACTAATTTTTTAGCTACAGTTTCACCTACATATCTAATGCCTAGAGCAAATAAAACACGTTCAAACGGAACGTCTTTACTGGCTTGAATACCATTTAATAAATTTTCGGCACTTTTTTGTGCCATCCGTTCTAATGGCAAAACATCTTCTATGGTTAATTCATATAAATCCGAATAATTTAAAATCAATCCAGCATTAACTAATAAGGCAACAGTTTCTCCTCCCAACCCATCAATATCCATTGCTTTCCTACTAATAAAATGTTGAATTCTACCAATAATTTGTGGTTTACAACCATTGTAATTTGGACAATAATGTTGTGCTTCCCCCTCTTGCCTAACTAACGCCGTGTTACATTCTGGACATTGGGTTATATATTGAGTGGGCTGCGAATCTGCTGGACGCTGACTTAAATCGACAGCAATTATTTTAGGAATAATTTCGCCGCCTTTTTCAACAAAAACCATATCACCTTCACGAATATCTAATTTTTCAATTTGATCTGCGTTATGCAGTGATGCTCGTTTTACGGTAGTTCCAGCCAATTCTACAGGTTCTAAATTAGCAACCGGTGTAATAGCTCCCGTTCTACCAACTTGATATGTAATTTCATTGAGTCGGGTAGAAACTTGTTCGGCTTTAAATTTATAAGCCATAGCCCATCGTGGTGCTTTAGCCGTATAGCCTAATTCTTCTTGTTGTTGCAAATCATTCACCTTAATAACAACACCATCGGTTTCATAAGGCAAATTGTGTCGATGAATATCCCAATGCGCAATAAATTCTAAAACCGCATCCATGGAATTCACTTCTTTTGCTATTTCAGGAACTTTAAATCCCCAAGAGCGTGCTTTTTCCAAGCTTTCAAATTGGGTTTTTATATTGAGATTATTTCCTGTAATATTATACAACAAACAGTCTAACGGTCGTTTAGCAACTTCACTACTATCTTGCAACTTTAAACTACCAGACGCTGTATTTCGTGGATTTCTATAAGGTTCCTCTCCTATTTCTATCCGCTCTTCATTCATTTTAATAAAGCCTTCAAAAGGCAAAACTATTTCGCCACGAATATCAAATTTCTCCGGATAATCACCCTTCAACTGCAAAGGAACAGACTTAATGGTTTTAATATTAGCCGTTACATTATCACCTTGAAAACCGTCACCTCTAGTAACTGCTTTCCGTAATTTTCCATTTTCATAAGTGAGACTGATAGATGCTCCATCATATTTTAATTCACAGGTATAGCTAATAGCACCATCCACCATTTTTTTAATTCGCGTTTCCCAATCTAGCAAGTCCTCTTTAGAATACGAATTCTCTAGGGAATACATACGATGCTCATGAGCAACCGTTTCAAAATTCTTGGTTATTTCACCACCAACTCGTAAGGTAGGTGAACTAGCATCATAAAATTCTGGATGTTTTGCTTCAAGTTCTTGAAGTTGCTTGAGTTTTACATCAAATTCGAAATCAGAAATAGTGGGATTGTCTTGTACATAATAATTGTAATTATGCTGACGCAATTCGTCTCGTAATGCTTCTATTTGTTCTTGTATACTCATAAACTTATTTCATTCCTTTTAGCATGCGCTGATTTCCGAACATATCGTTTTTTAATTCAATGTCTTTATATAGTGTCGTTTTCAGTAAGGTTTTCATTTCGGCGCCAAGATATTGATTAATTTCAAAAAACAGCAAACCATTCTCCTTCAAAGCTCT